>NZ_QHJN01000004.1:0-94378 GCF_003947565.1 Actinomadura sp. WAC 06369
GCCCCACGGTGCGAGGTCGAAGCGGAGCGGGTGCGGGATCGTCACCCGGGCGTCCTCCGGTAGGACGAACGCGTTGTCGTGGACGTCGGCGCACGTGCCGTCCTCGGCGACGCGGAAGGCGGTCGCGTCGGCGGCCCACACGAGGCGGCGCACGACGTGGCGGAGCAAGGGGTGCTCGGCGAAGATCGTGCGGAATTCGTCGGGGGTCCACGACCGTCCGCCGATCATCGCCTGTTCGAGGCGCTTGATCTGCTCGGACGCGACCGCCCGGGCCCCCTTCTTCAGTTCGGCGAAGCGCTTGTAAGCGGCGGGTGCCAGCTCCGGGTCGTCCTTGACGCCCGGCTTCGGCAGGGTCTTGCGGCCCTTGCCCGCTTCGTCCGTCACGAACGGTTTGAGGTGCTCGTCGAACCCGACGACGAACGAGCGGCGCCCGTAGTCGAGCGT
This sequence comes from Actinomadura sp. WAC 06369, assembly GCF_003947565.1. Lineage (NCBI taxonomy): Bacteria > Bacillati > Actinomycetota > Actinomycetes > Streptosporangiales > Thermomonosporaceae > Actinomadura > Actinomadura sp. WAC 06369. The sequence continues at coordinate 445 of NZ_QHJN01000004.1, forward strand.
CATCGTGCCGTCGGCGTCCAGTCCCAGGGGCGGGACGAGCCGGTCGGCGAGCTGCTCGGTGGTGTAGCCGCGCTCCTTCGCGACCCGCTCCAGGGCCGACTTCGCGAACCGCCGGAGCCGCTTCTGGTCGGCGGCCTTCTCGGCGAGGATGTCCAGGTGCCGCAGGGCGGTGGGTGTGCCGAGGCGGGTGAACAGGCTCAGCACCTCCGTGCCGCCCCGGTTCCAGGTGTCCCAGTTGTCCCAGCGCTTGGCGATCGGGCCCATCAGGTCGGCCGCCCGGTCGTCCCCGAACCGGACGATCGCGTACCCGGCCGCGGGGGACGCCCACGACTTCGTGTACCGGTCGGCGACGTACAGCGCGTAGGCGAAGTCGGCGAGCGACCCGGGATCGAGCGCCTCGACGACCGGCTCGATCCCCGGATAGGTGTTGTCCACGGCGGCGATGGCCAGCAGCGTGATGAAGTGCCGGGTCGCGGACGCGGGCAGCGCGTGCTCGCGGCCGCGCAGCAGCACCTGCGGCAGCTGCCCGGGGTCGAGTTCCGCAGGGACGTCCGGCAGCGGGTCGGGGTAGAGGTCGAGCGGGTCGGTGGTCAGGGCCGAGATGGCGGCCGCGGCCTCGTCCCCGTAGGACCGCGCCGCCTCCACGATCGCCTCGTGCCCGTGCTCCTGCGCGACGAAGCGCAGCAGCTCCTCCGCGCGCCGGCGGGTGGGGCCCGGCTTGCGGAGCGCGGCCGGGACGGTCACGCGCGCGGCGTCGACCCCGTGCAGCTCGCACCAGGTGCGGACACGGTCGCCGTTCCTCCACTCCCCGAAGTGCTTGACCATGACCTGGGCGACCTTGGCGTCGAGGAAGGGCTCGATCCCGTGGAAGAGACTCCTGTTCTTCGCCCCGTGCAGAAGGAACGGGTAGGCGTCGAGCTCGTGGCGGGCCGCGACTCCCCGGTACAACAAGTGGGACGAGTAGGCGTGGCCCCGCCAGGCGACGTACTTCTTGAAGTCGCCGTGGTACGCCTTGTCGAAGCGTGTCACGACGTCCCAGTAGCGCTCGTCGGCGAAGAGCCGCTTCCCGTACTCCGTCGGCGCCTGCATGGCGAGGGCGATGAACGCCCGGTACGTCTCGGCGGGGTCCTCCTCCAGCGCGGCGCCGCTCGCGAACGTCTCGGCGAGCGCTGCCCAGTCGGTGTCGTCCGGCAGCGCCTTGCCACCGAACAGTTCGTCCTCGGGGTTCAGCCATTCCTCGCGCATGCCCGGGGCCCAGCGCACCGTCGTGGGCTCCTTGGACGCCTTGACCTTGAGGACGACCGGTTCCGCGGGGGCCTGCGGACGGGCGCCGTCGCCGGCGGCCCAGGGCGGCCGGACCAGCAGGGGCGGAAGGGCGCTGTCGGGGGCTTCGGGGAAGCTGGGCGTGTCTGTCATGTTTCCTGTTTCGTGGTCGGGAGCGTTCACAGGCGGGTGCCGGTGAGGCGGGCGAGGTCGGCGAGCACCTCGGACGCGGCGACGGGATCGAGGTCGCCGAACGTGACGACTTCGCGGGAGTGGGTTCCGGACAGCGCGATGACCTCGCGGAACGTCTGCTCGGGGTAATCGGCGGGGCTGAGGACGCAGATGCCGGGGCTGAAGAACGCCATCACCCGCCGGCCGTCGCCGGTCGTGCAGATGATCTGGCGCCGGAACCCGCCGTCCTCCGTCTTGCCGAGCTCCCAGCCGCGCGACGTCATGCCCATGACCTGGCCGAAGTGGGCGGTCGCGCCCTCGAATCGCTCGAGCTGCGTCGCGCCCCGCTCGTCCTCGGTCAGGGTGTGGACGGGACGGGCGAGCTGCTCGAACGGCTGCAGGAGCTCGTAGTCGGCGAACACCCCGTCCCACGGTGCGAGGTCGAAGCGGAGCGGGTGCGGGATCGTCACCCGGGCGTCCTCCGGTAGGACGAACGCGTTGTCGTGGACGTCGGCGCACGTGCCGTCCTCGGCGACGCGGAAGGCGGTCGCGTCGGCGGCCCACACGAGGCGGCGCACGACGTGGCGGAGCAAGGGGTGCTCGGCGAAGATCGTGCGGAATTCGTCGGGGGTCCACGACCGTCCGGTGACCATCGCCCGTTCGAGGCGCTTGATCTGCTCGGACGCGACCGCCCGGGCCCCCTTCTTCAGTTCGGCGAAGCGCTTGTAAGCAGCGGGGGCCAGCTGCGGGTCGTCCTTCACGCCCGGCTTCGGCAGGGTCTTGCGGCCCTTGCCCGCTTCGTCCGTCACGAACGGTTTGAGGTGCTCGTCGAACCCGACGACGAACGAGCGGCGCCCGTAGTCGAGCGTCATCGTGCCGTCGGCGTCCAGTCCCAGGGGCGGGACGAGCCGGTCGGCGAGCTGCTCGGTGGTGTAGCCGCGCTCCTTCGCGACCCGCTCCAGGGCCGACTTCGCGAACCGCCGGAGCCGCTTCTGGTCGGCCGCCTTCTCGGAGAGCATCTTCAGGTGCCGCAGCGCGGTGGGCGTCCCGAGGCGGGTGAACAGGCTCAGCACCTCCGTGCCGCCCCGGTTCCACGTGTCCCACCCGTCCCAGCGCTTGGCGATCGGGGCCATGAGGTCGGCGGCCCGGTCGTCCCCGAACTGCAGCAGCGCGGTCTCTGCGGCCGGGGACGCCCACCGGTCCGGGTACCGGTCGGCGACGTACAGCGCGTAGGCGAAGTCGGCGAGCGACTCGGGATCGAGCGCCTCCACGACCGGCTCGATCCCCGGGTAGGACGGCTGGGCCTGCGCGATGGCCAGCAGGGTGATGAAGTGCCGGGTCGCGGACGTGGGCAGCGCCTGCTCGCGGCCGCGCAGCAGCACCTGCGGCAGCTGCTCGGGGTCGAGCTCCGCCGGGACGTCCGGCAGCGGGTCGGGGTACCGGTCGAGCGGGTCGGTGGTCAGAGTCGAGATCGCCGCGGCGGCCTCCTCCCCGTAGGACCGCGCCGCCTCCACGATCGCCTCGTGCCCGTGCCGCTGCGCGACGAAGCGGAGCGCCTCCTCGGCGCGGCGCCGGGTCGGGCCCGGCTTGCGGAGCGCGGCCGGGACGGTCAGCCGCGCGGCGTCGGCCCCGTGCATCTCGTACCAGGCCGTCGCCTGGCGGTCGTTCGGCCACTCGCCGAACGACTTGACCATGAGCTGGGCGACGGCGGGGTCGAGGAACGGCAGGAGCCCGAAGAACTGCCGGTGCTTCTTCGCCCGGTGCATGATGAAGCCCAGGGCCGCGAGGCCGTGCCGGGCGGCGGCGCCCTCGTACAGGAGGTGCGAGGGATGCTCGGTCCAGGTGTCCCAGTAGCGCTCGTCCGCGAGGAGCCTCTCCCCGATCTCCAGGGGCGCCTGCATGATGAGCGCGACGAACGACAGCCGCCGCCGAGGGAGGTCCTCCTCCAGCGCCCCGCCGCTCTCGAAGATCCCGGCGATCCACTCCCAGTCGGTGTCGTCGGGCAGCCGCGGCAGCCGCTTCAGTCGTTCGGGGTCGGTCAGCCACTCCTCGCGCACGCCCGGGGCCCAGCGCACGGCCGTGGGCTCCTTGGGGGCCTTCAGCTTGAGGACGACCGGTTCCGCGGTCCGGGACGCGCGCGCCCACGGCGGGTCGGCGAGCAAGGGCGGAAGGGCGCTCGCGGGGGCCTCCGGGAGGCGGGGCGTTTCCGTCATGTCTCTGCTTTCGGGTTCTGGACGGCCGGTGGCGTCGGGTCGGTCGTGAGGGCGGTGAGGAGCTCGGACACGGCGACGGGGTCCACGTCGCCCCACCGCGCCTGCCGCGCGCCCACCAGGAGGACGGCGTGGAGCTCCTGCTCCGCGTACCGGTGGGGATGCCTGACGTGGATCCCGGGTTCGAACGTGACCATCAGTGCGTGCCCGTCGGGTGTCGTGCGGTGCAGCTGCCGCTGCCGGACCATGCGCAGCGGCGGGGCCGGGAGGCTCCAGCCGCGCGCGGTCAGCGCGACGATCCGGCCGGTCGGGACCCTGGTGCCGCGGAGCCGGCCCAGCGACACCGACGCCCGCTCGCCGTCGGTCAGGACATGGGCGGGACGGGCGAGCTGCGCGAACGGCTGCGACACGGCGTGCCCGGCGAAGACGTCGGCCCACGCCTCGGCGCCGTCCAGGCGGACCGGGTGCGGCAGCGTGATCCGGGCGCCCTCCGGCGGGACGAACGGGACGCCCCGGACATCGGCGAACGCGCCGTCGTCCAGGACGCGGAACGCCGCCGAACCGTCCGGGCCGGGCGGGCTCGCGGACCAGACGAGCCGCCGGGCGAGGCGTCCGAGCAGCGGATGCGCGACGAGCACCTCGCGGAACTCGTCCACCGCCCACGAACGCCCGGACAGCATCGCCTCTTCGAGGCGTCCCGCCTGCTCGGCGAGGACGGCGCGGACGTCGTCCGCGGGGGCGTCCGGGCCGAGCCGCGGGACCAGCCGGTCCGCGAGCTGCTCGGGCGTCAGCCCGCGGACCCGCGCGGCCGTGCCGAGCCGGTCCCGCGCGGCGGCGCGCAGCTCCGCGGCGGCCGCGGTGCGGGCGAGCCGGTCCAGGTGGGCGGGGGCGTCGTCCGGCGCCATCACGGCCAGCACCTCGACGGCCTCGTGCCCGGCCCCCGGCGGGACCGCCGCGCCGTCCCAGCCGCCCATCTCGCGGGCGAGCCGCGCGGCCGTCCGGCCGTCGCCGAGCCGCTGCAGCGCGTACCGGACGTCCGGCGCGGCCCAGCGGCCGTCCGCGCGGTCCCGGTGCTCGTACAGGGCCCAGGCGAGGTCGGCGAGGGACGCGCGGTCGAGGCGGGGGAGGACCTGCTCGCAGCCCCCGTACGGCTCCTCGACCGTCGACATCCGCAGCATCGTGACCAGGGCCCGGACCGCCGGGACGGGCAGCGCCGCGGCCCGCCCGCGCAGCAGCACCCGCGGGAGCCGCTCGCGGACGAACGCCTCGTCCGGTTCGGGCGGCGGGTCGGGGCACTGCAGCAAGGGGTCGAGGCCGAGCGCCTCCACCGCCGCGGCGGCCTCCGCGCCGTACTCCCGCGCCGCCGCGACGACGCACCGGACGCCGTGCACCCGCGCGATCAGCGCCAGCGCCCGTCCGGCCCGGTCGCGCTCGGGGCCGGGGTCGCGCAGCGCGTCCGGGACGACGAACACCGCGGCGTCCCGGCCGTGGCACATGAACCAGACGCGGGCCTGGTCCGCGCGGGCGGAGTCGCCGTCCAGCGCGCCGACCATGACGCGGGCGACGGCGGCGTCCCGGAAGGGCGCGAGAGCCGTCACGAGGCCGTGCCGCTCGGCCGCGTGGAGCAGCAGCGCGAGCGCCGCGAGGCCGCGGCGGGCCGCGATCCGCAGGAGGGCCGCCTCGGACTCCGCGCCGGACCAGGCGTCGAAGTACCGCTCGTCCCGGAGCAGCTCCCGCGCGAGATCGTCCGGGCCGCGCATGACCAGCCAGTAGTACTCGCGGCGCGACCCGGCCGGGTCGCCGCGGAGGCGTTCCGCGACCTCCGCCCAGTCGGTGGCGGCGGGCGGCGCCGGCAGCAGGCCGTGCAGGGCGGCGTCCGGCACGGGGGGAGCGTCCATCACGCGTCCCGGTCCGCTCCGGTCAGCTTCGTCAGCGCGGCGAGCACCTCCGACGCCAGGACGGGCCCGAACTCGTCCAGCGTGCGGGGGCTCCCGTACCGGGAGGCGCCGAGCCGCACCTGGGCGATCTCCTGGACGGGCGCGTCCTCGGGGGTGAGGACGCGGATGCCCGGCTCGATGTGGACGGTGACGAACCGGTCCTTCACCAGTTCGAGCGAGACGTCCCGCTGGTACCCGCCGGTCTCCTTCGCCCCGAAGACCCAGCCCGCGCGGACGAGCCCGAAGATCGGCCCGTTCGGGACGCGCGCGCCCTCGAACCGGGCCAGCCGCGACGCCGCCCGCTCGTCCGGCGCGGGCTCGTGCACGACCCGTCCGAGCTGGGGGAACGGCTGGAGGATCTCGTAGTCGGCGAACACCTCGGCCCAGCCCGCGCGGTCCTTGACCAGCAGCGGGTGCGGGAGCGTGACCGAGGCGTCCGCGGGGAGGGCGAACGCGTCGTCGCGGACGTCGGCGAACGTGCCGTCCTCCGCGATGCGGAACGGGTCGGGCCCGGCGGACCAGACGAGCCGGCGGGCGAGGTGCCGCATCAGCGGATGCTCCGCGAGCACCTCGCGGAACTCGTCCGCCGCCCACGACCGTCCGGTGACCATCGCCCGCTCCAGCCGGGTGATCTGGTCGGCGGCGACGTCCCGGACCTCCTTCCTGAGGTCGCCGAACCGCCGGTACGCGGCCGGGGCGAGGGCGCCGTCGTCCTTCGCGCCCGGCTTCGGGAGCGCCGCCCGCCGTCCGCCGCCCTCGTCGAGCACGTACGGTTCGAGCTCCTCGTCGAAGCCGACGCGGAAGCGGCGCGGCCCGTAGTCGAGCGTCATCCCGCCGTCGGCGTCGAGGCCGAAGTCCGGGACGAGCCGGTCCGCGAGCTGCTCGGTCGTGATGCCCCGCCCCTGAGCGACGGCCTGCAGCCGCCAGTGCGCGTGCACCTGCATCCGCTTGACGTCGGCCGCCTTGCGCGCGAGCCGGTCGAGGTGCCGCAGCGTGTCGGGGGAGTCGATCGCCGTCAGCACGTCCAGCGCCCGCAGCCCGCCCGAATAGACCCGGTTCTTGCTCCACCGGACCATCGCCGCCGCGAGCCGCGCGGCCGTTCCGGCGTCCCCGAGCCGCTGCACCGCGTACTCGGTGCCCGGCGACGCCCAGGCGTTCGGGACGTACCCCTCCGCGAGGTACATCGCCCAGGCGAGTTCCGCGAGCGACGCGGGATCGAGGTGCTCGAAGACCTGCTCGCAGCCCGCGTACGGGTCCTTGACCGAGGAGATCCGCAGCATCGTCACGAGGTTCCGGACCGCCGGCACCGGCAGGGCCGCCTCCCGGCCGCGCAGCAGCACCGGCGGCAGCTTCTCGCGGACGAACTCCTCGTCGGGCTCCGGCAGCGGGTCGGGGAACCGGTCGAGGGGGTCGAGGCCGAGCGCCTCCATCCCCGCGACGGCCTCGTCGCCGTACTCCCGCGCCGCCGCGAGGACGCAGTCACCGCCGTGCTCGCGGACGATGACCGCGATGGCCTCCTCGGCGTGCGTCCGCTTCGGGCCGGGCTTGCGCAGCGCCTCCGGGACGAGGAACGGCACCGCGGCCGGACCGTGCCACGCCGCCCAGGCGCGCCCCGCCGCCTCGTTCCGCTTCCAGCCCTTCAGCATGAGCTGGGCGGTCGCGTCGTCGACGAACGGGACGAGCGCCGCCGCGCAGGTGATGTGCTCCTTCGCGGCGTGCAGGAGCAGCCGGTGCGCGGCGAGCCCGTGCCGGGCGGCGACCCGTTTGAGGTCGTCGACGTACACCCAGCCGGAATGGTCGTCGAAGTACCGCTCGTCCGCGAGCAGCTCGACGGCCAGGTCGTCCGGCCCGTCCAGGACCAGCCAGCGCCACCGGATGCTGCGGTCCCCGCCGCGCAGGCCCTCCAGGGCCTCGCCGCCGCGGTAGTAGTCGGCGACCGCCTCCCAGTCGACGTCGTCCGGGACGGACGTCTCCGACGCCCCGTACGGGCTCGGCGCGCTCGCGAACTCCTCCCGCAGCCCGGGCGGCCACGACTCGGCGGCGGGCGCCTTCGGGCGCTTCAGGCCCTTCACGACGACCGGTTCGGCGGGCGGCGGCGTCCGGCGGCGGGTCCACGGAGGCTCGGCCAGCAGGGCCGGGACATCGCTCGCGGCGGCCTCGGGGACGCGGGGTGTTTCCGGCATCGTTTCCGTTTCATGGTCGGGTCCGGCGGCGACAAAGTGAGCAGGCGGTCGCACACCGTGGGAGATCATGCAGATTACGACGACCGGGTGACAGCGGATCGTTCCGTGGAAATGGGGATTCGGGCATGGCAGTGACGCGTCGGCAGGTCCTCGCGGGGACGGGCACGTTCGGAGCGGGCATCGCGGTCATCGGCGCCGTCGACCACCTGTTCGGCGGCACCACGTTCGGGGACGGCGCCGACGCCGTCGTCGGCCCCGCCCGCGAGACCGGGTACGGGCCGCTCGTCCCCGACCCGGACGGCCTGCTCGACCTGCCGCGCGGCTTCCGGTACACCGTCGTGTCCCGCGAGGGCGACCCGCTGCGGTCGGGGGAGGGCCCGGTCCCGGGCCACTTCGACGGCATGGCCGCGTTCCCCGCGCGCGGCCGGAACGTCCGGCTCGTCCGCAACCACGAGAACCGGCAGGACGCCGAACGGCGCGTCCCCGTCGTCCACGGCCTCACCTACGACCCCGAGGGCCCGGGCGGCTGCACCGTCGTCGAGGTCGACGCGGCCCACCGGGTCCGCGAGGAGCGCGTCGCGATCGCCGGGACGGCCGTGAACTGCGCCGGCGGCCCCACCCCCTGGCGGAGCTGGCTGACCTGCGAGGAGACCGAGGACAAGGCGGGCGACAACGGCTACACCAAGGACCACGGCTTCGTCTTCGAGGTCGACCCCTACCAGCACGGCCGCACCGTCCCCGAGCCGCTCACCGGCCTCGGACGGTTCCAGCACGAGGCCGTCGCGATCGACCCGCGCGACGGCACCGTCTACGAGACCGAGGACGCGTTCGACGAACCGTTCGGCCTGTTCTACCGGTTCCTCCCGAAGAACCCGCGCGGCGGCTTCGGCAGCCTCCGCGCCGGCGGGCGCCTCGAAGCCCTGCGCGTCCCCGACGTCCCGGACCTCTCCGTCGTCCAGGAACCCGGCACGGTGTTCGAGCACGTCGAGTGGGTGGAGGTCCCCGACCCGCTCGCCCGCGAGACGCCCGTCCGCCTCCAGGACTTCGGCACCGGCGTCACCCACGCGCAGAAGCTCGAAGGCTGCTACTGGAGCGGCGACCGCGTCCACTTCGTGTCCAGCTACGCCCGCAGCGAGGAAGGCTCCCACGCCGACCACTACGGGCAGGTCTGGTCGTACGAGCCGCACGCCGGCCGCCTCACGCTCGTGATCGTCTTCGGCCCCGGCGCGGACACCGGAACCCCCGGCGACGCGCCCGACAACATCTGCACGGCCCCGCAGGGCGGCCTGATGATCTGCGAGGACGGCGACGGCGCCCAGCACGTCTTCGGCGTGACCCGCCGCCGCACCGTCTACCCGATGGCCCGCAACCGCCAGAACATCGGCGGCACCGGCACCCCCGAATGGGGCGAGTTCGCCGGCATCACCTTCGCCCCCGACGCCCGCACCATGTTCGTCAACGTCTACACCCCCGGCACCACCTTCGCCATAACCGGCCCCTGGCACCCCCTCTGACCCCGGCGCCCACCCGCGCGGGCGCCCCCGAGCAGGCCGTGGGTCGTTCCGCGCGCGTCGGCCGCCCGCAGCGCGCGTGGCGGCCGGGCGGGTGTCCCTGCGTGGGGGCGGGACTTCCCCCGCGCGGCCGTAGGGCGCTCGGCGCCCGGAGGCCGTGCGGGAGGGGTGGGTCAGATTCGGCGGAGGCGGACTCGTTGGACCGCGTGGTGCTTGTCCTTGTGGAGGACGAGCGTGGCGCGGGCGCGGGTCGGGAGGATGTTCGACACGAGGTTCATCTCGTTGACGTCGCGCCACACGCGCTGCGCGAACGCGGCCGTCTCGTCCTCGTCCAGTTCGCTCGCGTACTTGTGGAAGTAGGAGCGCGGGTCGGTGAAGGCGGTGCGGCGCAGGGCGAAGAACCGGTCGATGTACCACTGCCGGATGTCCTCGACCCGGGCGTCCACGTAGATGGAGAAGTCGAAGAAGTCGGACACGCCGAGGGCGCCGGGCGGCGGCGGCTGGAGGACGTTCAGGCCCTCGACGATCAGGATGTCGGGGCGCCGCACGGTCTGCCGGGCGTCCGGGACGATGTCGTACTCCAGGTGCGAGTACACCGGGATCGACGCCTCCTCCGCGCCCGCCTTGATCGACGAGACGAACCGGACGAGCGCCCGCCGGTCGTACGACTCCGGGAACCCCTTCCGCTCCATCATGCCGCGCTCGGTCAAAATCGCGTTCGGATGGAGGAAACTGTCGGTCGTGACCAGCTCCACGCTCGGGTGCTCGGGCCAGCGGGCCAGTAGCGTGCGCAGCAGCCGCGACGTCGTCGACTTCCCGACCGCGACGCTGCCCGCCACACCGATGATGAACGGTGTGGGCTTCACCTCGTCCCCGAGGAACTCGCTGACGGTGCCGCGCAGTCCGGTGTCGGCGAGGAAGAACAGGTTCAGCAGCCGGGACAGCGGCAGGTAGACCTCCTCGACCTCGGTGATGTCGATCGGGTCCCGCACGCCGCGCAGGGCGTCCAGCTCGCCGGCCGTCAGCGGCAGCGGCGTGCTCTCGCGCAGCCGGCGCCACGCGTCGCGGGAGAGTTCCACATAGGGGCTCGGCACGCCGTCCCATCCGTTCATGCCAGTAACGTAACGGCCTGTTCAGGTCCGTTCCGGGATTTCATCGGGCGTCCACGCTAGCGTCACCCTCCTACGGCGGACGCAGGTAGGGCGGACGTCGCGCAGCGAATAGAGTTGCGGCCATGTGCGGAATCGTGGGGTACGTAGGCGCGCGGTCGGCGCTCGACGTCGTCGTCGAGGGGCTCGCCCGGCTGGAGTACCGGGGCTACGACTCGGCCGGTGTGGCCGTGCTGGCCGACGGGAAGCTGACGACGGCCAAGCGCGCGGGCAAGCTGGTGAACCTGCGCGGGGCGCTGGAGGAGGAGCCGCCGCCGGACGGCACGCTCGGGATGGGCCACACCCGGTGGGCGACGCACGGGGCGCCGACGGACCGCAACGCGCACCCGCACGTCGACTGCACCGGCTCGGTCGCCGTGATCCACAACGGGATCATCGAGAACTTCGCGGCGCTGCGCGCCGAACTGGCCGAGGCCGGGCACGGGCTGGAGTCCGACACCGACACCGAGGCCGTCGCGCACCTGCTGGAGGACGAGCTGAAGGGCGGCGGCGGCCTCGCCGACGCGATGCGCCGCGTCTGCCGCCGCCTGGAGGGCGCGTTCACGCTCGTCGCGATGCACACCGGCGACCCCGACCTGGTCGTCGGCGCCCGCCGCAACTCGCCGCTGGTCGTCGGCGTGGGGGACGGCGAGAACTTCCTCGCCAGCGACGTCGCCGCGTTCATCGCGCACACCCGCGACGCGATCGAGCTCGGCCAGGACCAGGTCGTCGAGCTGCGCGCCGGCGGCGTGACGGTCACCGACTTCGAGGGCCGCCCCGCCGAGGTCAACGAGTACCACGTCGACTGGGACGTGTCGGCCGCCGAGAAGGGCGGCTACGACTACTTCATGCTCAAGGAGATCGCCGAGCAGCCCCGCGCGGTCGCCGACACGCTCCTCGGCCGCATCGGCACCGACGGGCGCCTGCACCTGGACGAGATGCGCCTCGGCGACCGGGAGCTCCGCGAGGTCGACAAGGTCGTCATCGTGGCGTGCGGCACCGCCAACCACGCCGGGATGATCGCCAAGTACGCGATCGAGCACTGGGCCGGCCTGCCGTGCGAGGTCGAGCTGGCGCACGAGTTCCGCTACCGGGACGCGATCCTGTCGCCGACCACGCTGGTCATCGCGATCTCCCAGTCGGGCGAGACGATGGACACGCTGATGGCCGTCCGGCACGCCCGCGAGCAGAAGGCGAAGCTGCTCGCGGTCTGCAACGTCAACGGCTCGACGCTGCCGCGCGAGTGCGACGGCGTCCTGTACACGCACGCGGGCCCCGAGATCGCCGTCGCGTCGACGAAGGCGTTCCTCACCCAGCTCGTCGCCGTCTACCTGATCGCCCTCTACCTCGCGCAGGTCCGGGGCACCAAGTGGGGCGACGAGGTGTTCGCGATGATCCAGCTCCTGGAGCGGATGCCCGAGAAGGTGGACAAGGTCCTCGAGACGATGGAGCCGGTCCGCGAGCTGGCCCGCTCCCTCGCGGGCGAGCGGTGCGTCCTGTTCCTCGGACGGCACGTGGGCTTCCCCGTCGCGCTCGAAGGGGCACTCAAGCTCAAGGAACTCGCGTACATGCACGCGGAGGGCTTCGCCGCCGGGGAGCTCAAGCACGGCCCGATCGCCCTCATCGAGGAGGGCCTGCCGGTCGTGGTGATCGTCCCGCCGCGCGCCCGCGACGTCCTGCACGACAAGATCGTGTCGAACATCCAGGAGATCCGCGCGCGGGGCGCCCGCACGATCGTGATCGCCGAGGACGGCGACGAGTCGGTCGAGCCGTACGCGGACACGCTGATCCGGCTCCCCGCCGTCCCGACCCTGCTGCAGCCGCTCGTCGCGACCGTCCCGCTGCAGGTGTTCGCGTGCGAACTCGCGACGGCGAAGGGCCACGACGTCGACCAGCCCCGCAACCTCGCGAAGTCCGTCACGGTCGAGTAGGCCCCGCGCCGGGCGGGCCCACGTGAACCGGCATTGACCTGACGTGAGGGCTGACGTTCAATCACTTTGTTGATCGGACATCAATCCTTGCGGGGGTCGTGTTGCGTTCTGTCGGGCTTGCCCGGTTTTGGTCGCCGATGATGACGGTGGCGTTCGGTGTCGCGGCCACGATCGTCCTGGTCATTCTCTCGCCTTTTGCGCTGCGCGAGTTGTTCGCGGGGTCCGCTGTCGATTGGCCGTTGCTGAGCAATATCGGCCAGACCTATGGAGCGGTGTCGGCGCTGCTGGCGGCGGGCGCCCTGGCCCTGCTCGGGTTCTCGGTGGCGCTCCAGGCCAGGGAGGTACGCCATGCCCGGGAACAGGCGGCGCGCACGGCGCAATTCGAGTTGATGCGAGTGATGCTGGACGATCCGGTTTATCGAGAGGTGGTCGGCTGGAGTGCCCGGGACGGTCTCGCCCCCGACGATTTTCGGCGAGATCTGTATATCAATCTGCTGCTGAACTGGTGGCGGATGCGCTGGGAGTTCAAGGACATGTCCGAGGCGGAGGTGCGGTACGCCGCTCGGGGGGATCTCTTCTCCGGTAACGCGGGGCGCGACTATTGGCGCCGGCGGGGGGAGGCGCGGCTGTCGTTCGTCGCGAACCGCCGGGCCCGACGGTTCGAGAAGATCTTCGCCGAGGAGTACGAGGCGGCGGTGGCCGCCGGTCCGGTCGGGCCGACGCCGGCCCGGTCGGAGGCCGCCCGCGGGGCCGCGAGCCGGCGGGCGGGGGCGGCGGTGGTCGCCCTGGGGGCGGGCGCCGTCGCGGGGATGGCCTGGCGCGTCCTCGCGCGGCGTGCGCGCGGAGGGTGAGACCCGTGGGCGGAGCCGAGGTCTTCGGTCGAGGACCCCGGCTCGCTTCGCCGTCCTGAAGGGTCTGCGAAGTGCCTGTCGTTCACCTGCTCATCGGGGCAGGTCGAACGCCCCCTCCTTCAACCGGTTGATGAAACCGCTCCAGACGGCGCGGTCGAAGGTCAGGACCGGGCTGCGGTCGCCGTACGCGGCGTCCCGTGCCGCGACGAGTTCGGACGGCGACAGAACGGCGACCTCGACACAGGTTCCGTTCGCGTTGCAGTGCGTGCTTCGCCGCCAGCCGCGCCCGATGACATCAAAATCGGACAATTCACGCCTTTCGCTACTATGTAGGCGCCACTGGCCGATGTGTTACCACAGGTCCCGGGCTTCGCTGATCCGCTGCCGGGTTTCGGCGGGAGTGAGCGCTTGGGTCGCGAGGCTGTTGTGTGCGAGGCGATACATGTGAGTGAATCGCTCATCGGCCGAGTGGCTGATGGTGATGCTTTCGATGTGCACGATATCAGGGAACGTGACGTCGTACGCCGGTGGGAACTGCAAGATGGTGAACGACTCGACGACCACGCTTCGCGGTGCCCCCAGCGGGAGGACCTGCAGGGTGACGTGCGGCAGGTTTCCTATATCGAGCAAGTGGTCGAGTTGCTCGCGCATCACATCGGCGCCGCCGACCCGGCGCCGCATTACGGCTTCGTCGATGACGAGCAGCAACTGAGGCGGTTTAGTCCAATGTAGGAGTTCTTGCCGCTTTATTCGCACCTCGATGCGGCGGGTTATTTCCTGCGGCGGCATGGTGGTTATCTCGTTAAATCCTTCGGTGATCCGCCGCGCATACGCCTCGGTTTGCAGCAGACCGGGGACGCAGTTGCTCTCCCATTGCCGGATGGTGCCCGCTTCGGATTCGAGGGCGATGAAGTCGGCGAGGGGGCGCGGCAGGTCGCGGTAGTCCTCCCACCAGCCGCGCTCGCCGGCGTCGCGGGCGAGGGCGAGGAGGTCGTCGCGGCGGTCGCCGCGGACGTCGTACAGGTCGAGCAGGCGCTGGACGTCGGGGATCTTCGCGCCGGTGCGGGCGTTCTCGATGCGGCTCACCTTGGCGGTGGACCAGGCGAGCCGGTCGGCGACCTCGTCGCCGGTCAGCCGCCTGCTCTCGCGGAGCCGGCGGAGCTCGGCGGCCAGGCGCCGCTGCCGGACGGAGGGACCTCGGGAACCGCTCATAGCACGGGCCTCTCCAGCCCTGACGGACTGCTCTGGGGCGCATCCCGCCGCGGGGGGCGCCGCGGCGCGAATACATCTGGACCGATGCGGAAGATTCTACGGCCGGAGATCCTTACCCGCACATGACGTCGCAAGTTGCACTGCAAGCGTCGAATCGGTCGGGGGCGGGTGCCGGGCGCGTCCGCGTGGCACGCTGGGCATGGTGATCGACTCGAGGAGCCGCGAATGAGGTACGCGCACGAGGTCGGCAAGGTGCGGGAGGCCGAGCACGCGCTGATGGCGCGGCTGCCCGAGGGGACGCTGATGCAGCGCGCCGCGGCCGGGCTGGCGTCGGTGTGCGCGCGGCTGCTGCCCGCGGTGTACGGCGCCCGGGTGGTGCTGCTGGTCGGCGGCGGGGACAACGGCGGGGACGCCCTGTACGCGGGGGCCCGGCTGGCGCGGCGGGGCGCCCGGGTCGTCGCGGTGCAGGCGGGTTCGAAGATCCACGAGGCGGGGCTCGCGGCGCTGCGGGCGGCGGGCGGGCGGCTGCGGGACGGCGCGGACGCCGAGCGCGCGGTGCGCGGCGCGGACCTGATCATCGACGGGCTCACCGGCATCGGCGGCACCGGCGGCCTGCGGGAACCGCACGCGCGGCTCGCGGCGCTCGCGTCGGAGGCGACGGGGTTCGTGGTGGCGTGCGACGTGCCGAGCGGGGTGGACGCGAGCACCGGGTGCGTCGAGGGCGCGGCCGTGCACGCGGACGTGACGGTCACGTTCGGCACCTACAAGCCGGGGCTGCTGATCGATCCCGGGGCGGCGCACTGCGGCGTCGTCGAGCTGGTCGACATCGGCCTCGGCGGCGACCTGCCGGACCCGGACGTCGTCGCGGCGCGGCCCGCGGACGTGCAGCCGCCCGAGCCCGGCGCCGAGTCCGACAAGTACCGGCGCGGGGTCGTCGGCGTGCTGGCGGGCGGGGACGCGTTCACCGGCGCGGCGGTGCTGTGCGCGGGCGGCGCGGTGCGCGGCGGCGCCGGGATGGTGCGGTTCGCGTCGGTGGCGCATCCGGTGGAGCTGGTGCGGCGGCGGTGGCCGGAGGCGGTCACGACCGTGCTGGAGCCGGGGACGCCGGGCGACAAGGCGCTGGAGCAGATCGGACGGGTGCAGGCGTGGGTGGTCGGCCCGGGGCTCGGCACAGGGGAGGCCGCCGCGTCGCTCGTCGCGGCCGTGCTGGCGACCGAGCTGCCGGTCCTCGTCGACGCGGACGGCCTGACGATCGTCGCGCGGCGCCGCGCGCTGCTGCGCCGTCCGGCCCCGACCGTCCTGACCCCGCACGCGGGCGAGCTGGCGCGGCTGCTCGGGGCGGACCGGGACGCCGTCGAGGCGCGCCGCCTGGAGCACGTGCGGCGCGCGGCGGACGAGCTGGGCGCGACCGTCCTGCTGAAGGGGTCGACGACGCTCGTCGCCGAGCAGGACCGCCCGGTGCGGGTGAACCCGACGGGGACGCCGCGGCTCGCGACGGCCGGGACGGGCGACGTCCTGTCGGGGCTCGTCGGGGCGCTGCTGGCGGGCGGCATGTCCGCGCTGGACGCGGCGGCGGGCGGCGCCTACCTGCACGGACTCGCCGGACGCCTCGCGTCCGCGGGCGCGGACGGGCGGGAGGCGCCGATCACCCCGCAGGACGTCGTCGAGGCGATCCCGGCGGCGTTCCGCACGCTCGTGTAGCGACTCACCGTGATCGTGCCCGGTCATGGCCGGGTTGGCGGCACACTGGGTAACCATGAGGGTTCCTGCGGAGGCGCGCGTCGGCCTGGACGCCATCGGCCACAACATCGGGGTGCTGCGCGAGCGTGCGGGCGGCGCCGAGGTCATGGCGATGGTGAAGGCGGAGGCGTACGGGCACGGGCTCGTGGAGGCGGCCCGCGCGGCGCTCGCCGGCGGGGCCGGGTGGCTGGGCGTCGCGAAGCTCGCCGAGGCGCTGCGGCTGCGCGAGGCGGGGGTGCAGGCGCGGACGCTGGCGTGCGTGCTGGTCCCCGGTGAGCCGTTCGCCGACGCGGTCGCCCGCGACATCGATCTCACCGCGGGCTCGCCCGGGCTGGTGGCGGAGATCGCCGCGGCGGCCGGACGGGCGGGACGTCCGGCGCGCGTCCACCTGAAGGCCGACACGGGCATGACGCGCGGCGGCGCCGCCGGGGAGGACTGGGCGGCGCTGGTGGAGGCCGCGCTGAAGGCGGAGGCCGACGGGCTGGTGCGGGTCGCGGGCATCATGTCGCACCTGGCGTGCGCGGACGAGCCGGGCCACCCGTCGATCGCGCGGCAGGTCGCGGCGTTCACCGACATGGTGGCGCTCGCGGAGCGGGCGGGCGCGCGGCCGGAGGTGCGGCACCTGGCGAACTCGGCGGCGACGCTGACGCTCCCCGAGGCCCGCTTCGACCTGGTCCGTCCGGGCATCGCGACGTACGGGCTGACGCCGGTGCCGGCGGCGGGGACGTTCGGGCTGCGGCCCGCGATGACGCTGGTCGCGGACGCCGCGCTGGTCAAGCGCGTCCCGGCGGGCAGCGGCGTGTCGTACGGGCACACGTACGTGACGGAGCGGGAGACGAACGTCGCGGTCGTCCCGGTGGGCTACGGGGACGGCGTCCCGCGGCACGGGTCGAACCTGCTGGAGGTCCTCGCGGGCGGACGGCGGCGGCGGATCGCCGGGCGGGTCTGCATGGACCAGTTCGTCATCGACCTCGGCGACGACGCGATGGCGGCGGGGGACGAGATCGTCCTGTTCGGCCCCGGCGACCGGGGCGAGCCCACGGCGCAGGAGTGGGCGGACGCGCTGGGGACGATCTCGTATGAGATCGTCACCCGAATCGGATCACGCGTGCCGCGGGCGTACTCCGGCGGCGGGGCGTAGGGAAGGCGCGGGGATGGAGAGCAGGACGAGGCGCAGGGTCGGCATCGCGGGCGCGGTGGCGGGCGCCGCGGCCGGCGCGGGCGCGGCGGCGGTGGGGCTGCGGCACCTCGCCGTGGGCCGCAAGCGGTTGCGGCCGGATCCGGACGCGGGCGAGCAGTTCGGCGAGCTGCGCGGCCGGGAGCTGGTCGTGGAGGGCGACGACGGGCTCGCGCTGCACGTCGAGGTGGAGGGCCCCGACGACGCGGACCTGACGGTCGTGTTCTGCCACGGCTTCGCCCTCAACCAGGACGCGTGGCACTACCAGCGCCGCGACCTGCGCGGCCGGGTCCGGATGGTGTTCTGGGACCAGCGCAGCCACGGGCGGTCCGGGCGGAGCGTGCCGACCCGCGCGACCGTCGACCGGACGGGCGCCGACCTGGAGGCGGTGCTGGCCGCGACGGTCGGGCCGGACGAGCCGGTGGTGCTCGTCGGGCACTCGATGGGCGGCATGACGATCATGGCGCTGGCGGAGCGGCGGCCGGAGCTGTTCGCGCGGCAGGTCGTGGGCGTCGCGCTGGTGAACACCTCGTGTGGGAACATGGCGGAGCTGACGCTGGGCCTGCCGATGGTGGTGGCGAAGGCGGTGCGGCCGCTGGCGCCGGGCGCCCTGCGGGGCCTCGGGCGGCGGGCCGCCCTGGTGGAGCGCGCCCGCGGGCTGGGCACCGACCTGGCGTTCGTCGTCACCCGCAAGGTGGCGTTCGCCGACCGGCGCGTCAGCCCGAGCGTCGTCGCGTTCCTCGACGACATGATCCGGGACACGCCGATCGACGTGATCGCGGAGTTCTACCCGGCGCTGATCGGCCACGACAAGTCGGCGGCGCTGGACGTCCTGGCGAAGGTCCCGGCGCTGGTGCTGGTGGGCGGCCGCGACAAGCTGACCCCGGCCGCGCACGGCCGCCGCATCGCGGCGGCGCTGCCGGACGCGGAGCTGGTCGAGGTGGAGGAGGCGGGGCACGTGCTGCCGCTGGAGTACCCGGGCGTGGTCACCGGGGGGCTGCGGCGGCTGCTCGGGCGGGTCCGGCCGGAGAGCGGAGACGTGGAGGAGCGCACGGCGTGAGCGGACGGGATGCGGGCGGACGGGACGCGGGCGGACGGGACGCGCGGGAGCGGGCGGTGACCGAGCGGACGGCGACGGTCCCGACGTCGGCGGACATGCACCGGCTGGGCGTCCGGCTGGGCGGCCTGCTGGCGCCCGGGGACCTGCTGGTCCTGTCGGGCGACCTCGGCGCGGGCAAGACGACGCTGACGCAGGGCATCGGGGAGGGGCTGAAGGTCCGCGGGCCGGTCACCTCGCCGACGTTCGTGATCGCGCGCGTCCATCCGTCGCTGGTGGACGGCCCCCCGCTGGTGCACGTGGACGCCTACCGGCTGGGGGGTTTCGCGGAACTGGACGACCTCGACCTGGACGCGTCCGTCGACGAATCCGTGACGGTCGTGGAATGGGGAGAAGGGCTCGCGGAGGGGCTCGCGGAGGAGCGCCTGGAAATGATCATTTCGCGGGGCGGCGGGACCGATGAGACGCGCGAAGTAAGGATCGTCGGGGTCGGTCATCGCTGGTCCGACCTGGAGCGGGACCTCTGAAGCGGCGAACCTGAAAAGTCTTCACTTTTTGCCGGAATCAGTTGGTTCACTTTACGGCGACATGTCGTACTCTTTGCCGGAACAACCTCTCTGCGCGACTAATCGATTTCCTCATGCGGGAGTGGGATCCGGTGAGTGGTAGCCATCGCAGCGGTGATGACCGCGACAGCTACCGCGGCCCGGGCGGTGGCCCCAGCGGCGGGCACCGCGCGGACGGCGGTGGGTACGGCACGGGCGGTTCCGGTGAGCGGGCCGTCCGCCCCGGCACGGGCGGGTACCCCGAGGACCCCCTCACCTCCCCGATCGGATCCCCGACGTCCGGGTATCCCACGGTCGGCGGCGGCTCCGAGACCGGCCGCTACTCGTCCGGCCGCTATTCGTCCGGCGGGTCCCCGTCCGGCGGGTACGGCACCGGCGGTTACGCGACCGGCGGTTACGCGACCGGCGGTTACGCAACGGGCGGCTACTCCCAGGCGAGCGGCTCCGGCCAGTACACGTCCGGCGGCCAAGGATCGGGCGGCTACGCGCAGGGCGGGGGCGGCTACGGCCAGGAGCCCGCGAGCTCCGCGTCCGGCGGCTACCCGCAGGCGGACGACTCGGGCCGGTACGCGTCGGGCGCCCGGTACCCCTCCGCAGGGTACGAGCGGACGAGCGGAACCGGCGGCCGCCCGCAGACCGGCGGGTCCGCCGGGTCCGCCGGGTACGAGGCCGACGCCGGACGGTACGCCGACTCCCGCCGCTCGGACGGCGGCGGCGAGGACGCGCGCGGCGCGCGGAGCCCGCGGGACTCGTCCGGGCGCGGCGGGTCCCGCACGGGGACCGGCAGCCACCGCATCGTGCGCGAGGAGCGCCGCGGGCGCCGCTGGGGGATCGTCCTCGCCGGGGCCTGCGCGGGCATCGCGGCGTGCGTGCTCGCCGTGTTCGTCGTCATGTCCGGGAGCGGGACGGACGGCGGGGACGGCACCGGGCGGATCGTCGGCAGCGGCGCGTCCGAGAGCGCGTCGGCCGGGACGACCGAGTTCACGGGCGTCCCGGACTCGTGCGCCATGATCGACGCGGACCTCATCGAGAAGCTCGCGCCGGACGCGGAGCGCAACGAGGCCGACAACTACCAGGGCAACGACCGGCAGACGCAGTGCGTGTGGGGCGTCTACACCGGCGACCAGAAGCGGCAGATCACCGTCGAACTGCGCGCGGTCGAGGCCGCGGGCGGGCAGCCGGCGACCGCGGCGGCGCAGCGGACGTACGCGGCGGAGCAGAAGGCCGACGAGGCGGGCGAGGCGCTGCTCGCGGGGCAGGAGCTCACCGACAAGCGGCGGCTCGACGGCGTCGGCGACGAGGGGTACGTCGTCTACAGCGTCGACGACCAGCACGGGACGGGCGAGGCGATCGCGAACGTCCGGTTCGTCAACGTGCTCGTGACGATCCACTACGGCGGGTCGGCGGGCGACGACCCGCTGAGCTACGACGCGGCGGGCGACGGCGCGGTCGAGGTCGTCGAGGCGGTGCTGGCGAAGCTCGCGGAGTCGTGAGCCCGCGCCGGGGCGGGCGGAGGAGTCCCGGGGGCGTCCGGCCTGCACTACCCTTGTAATCCGTGCTGGTCTTGGCTTTCGACACCGCGACCGCCGCGGTCACCGTGGCGCTGTACGAGTGGGTTCCGGGCGAGGGCGCCGCGTGCCGCGCCGCGTCCGAGGCCGTCGACCGGCGCAAGCACACCGAGCTGCTCACCCCGTCGATCGCGCGGGTGATGGCGGACGCGGGCGCGGCGCCGGACGACCTGAGCGCGATCGCCGTCGGGGTCGGCCCCGGCCCCTACACGGGCCTGCGGGTCGGGCTCGTCACGGCGCGCGCCATGGGCGACGCCCTCAAGGTCCCCGTGCACGGCGTCTGCACGCTGGACGTGCTCGCCTGGGCGACCGGACGCGACGAGCCGTTCGTCGTCGCGACGGACGCGCGCCGCAAGGAGCTGTACTGGGCGCGCTACAACTCGGCTCGCGCGCGCGCCACGGAACCCGCGGTCGGGCCGCCGGCGGAGGTGGAGGCCGAGGGGCTTCCGGTCGTCGGCGAGGGCGCCGCACTGTACTTCGGGGACGCCGCGCAGGAGCCGATGCTGCCGGACGCGAAGGCGCTCGCCGAACTGGCCGTCACGCGGCTGTCCGGCCGCCGTGGCCCCGACCTGCTGCCGCCCGAGCCGCTGTACCTGCGCCGACCCGACGCGAAGGAGCCGGGCCCGCGCAAGAAGGTGACGCCGGTATGACCGCCGCCGGTCCGGGCGGCCCCGCGGCCGGCGGGCCCGGGGCGGAGATCGTCCTGCGGGACATGACGGACGCCGACCTCCCGGCCGTCCACCTGCTGGAGCAGGCCCTCTTCCCCGACGACGCGTGGACCGAGCAGATGCTGCGGGAGGAGCTGGCCGGGCAGCCGGGCACCCGCCGGTACGTGGTCGCCGAGACGCCCGGCGGCGAGGTCGTCGGCTACGCGGGGCTCGCGAGCGCGGGCGGGCAGGCGGACGTCCAGACGATCGGCGTCGCGCCCGGCCGGCGCGGCGCGGGGATCGGCGCGCTGCTGCTCACCGAGCTGATCGACGAGGCGGTGCGGCGCGGCAGCGAGGGCCTGTTCCTGGAGGTGCGGGTCGACAACGCCCCGGCCCGCCGGCTCTACGAGCGGTTCGGGTTCGAGCAGATCGGCATCCGCGAGCGCTACTACCAGCCCGCGGACGTGGACGCGGCGGTGATGTTCCGCAGGCTGCGGGAGCGTCCGCCCGTGGGCTTCACCAGGGAGGACACGTGATCGGGGACTCCGAGCCGCTGGTGCTCGGCATCGAGACGTCGTGCGACGAGACCGGCGTCGGCATCGTCCGGGGGCGCACGCTGCTGGCGGACGCCATCGCGTCCAGCGTCGAGCAGCACGCGCGGTTCGGCGGCGTCGTGCCCGAGGTCGCGTCCCGCGCGCACCTGGAGGCGATGGGCCCGACGGTCGAGCGGGCGCTCGCCGACGCGGGCGTCGCGTTCGCCGACGTGGACGCGTTCGCCGTGACCGCCGGGCCGGGCCTGCCGGGCGCGCTGATGGTCGGCGTCGCGGCGGCGAAGGCGTACGCGCTGTCGCTCGGCAAGCCGCTGTACGGGGTGAACCACCTGGCCGCGCACGTGTGCGTCGACCAGCTCGAGCACGGCCCGCTGCCGAAGCCGTGCGTGGCGCTGCTGGTGTCGGGCGGGCACTCGTCGATCCTGCTGGTGCCGGACGTCGCGTCGGACGTCCGGTCCCTCGGCAGCACCGTGGACGACGCGGCCGGGGAGGCGTTCGACAAGGTCGCGCGGGTCCTCGACCTCGGGTTCCCGGGCGGCCCGGTGATCGACCGGATGGCCCGGGACGGCGACCCGGCGGCGATCGCGTTCCCGCGCGGCAAGTACAACGACGGCACCTACGACTTCTCGTTCTCCGGCCTGAAGACGGCCGTGGCGCGCTGGGTGGAGGCGCGGCAGCGGGCGGGCGAGCCGGTGCCGGTCGCGGACGTCGCGGCGTCCTTCCAGGAGGCCGTGGTGGACGTGCTCGTCCACAAGGCGCTGAAGGTCTGCAAGGACAACGGCGCCCGCGACCTGCTGATCGGCGGCGGCGTCGCGGCGAACTCGCGGCTGCGGGCGCTCGCCGCGGAGCGCTGCGAGATGGCGGGCGTGCGGCTGCGCGTGCCGCGCCCGAAGCTGTGCACCGACAACGGCGCGATGGTCGCGGCGCTCGGCTCGGAGCTGGTGTCGGCCGGTCTGGCGCCGTCCGAGCTGGCGCTCCCGGCCGACTCCAGCCTTCCGATCGAGTCCGTGACGCTGTAGCGGCGCGGCGGCGCCGCGGGCGGGGCGGTCAGCCGCGCAGCTCGGCGAGCAGCGCGGCCAGGTAGTCCTCCAGGAGCGGGACGGTCGCCTCGTCGATCGTCCGGTCGCCGTCCTCGGGGAGCAGCTCCAGCACGCACCGGACGTCCCAGTACGGGTCGTGCGCGTGCCCGCCCGACACCATGTCGAACGTCGACCGGAACCGGTCGGCGACGGACCGGCCGTACCGGACGGCGAGGCCGAGCCGCATGCGCGCGACGTCGACCGCGACCGGCCCGGACGACGCGTCGGACCAGTCGACGACGCCGGTGAGCCGCCCGTACGTCCACAGCGTGTTGTCGGCGTGGTAGTCGCGGTGGATGAACCGGGCGGGCGCCTCGGGGGCGGGCCCCGACGCCGCCTCGAACGCGCGCTCCCACAGTTCGGGGCGCAGCGCGTGCTCGGGCGGGACCCGCACGTCGAGCCGGTTGTGCGGGACGTACGGCGGCATCGTCCCGGCGCCGTTCACCCCGTGCACCAGCAGGAGCGCGGCGGCGAGCTGGATCAGGTACTCGGGGAGGTCGTCGGGGGAGGGGCGCGGAGGGTGGCCGTCCAGCCGGGAGATCAGCAGGGCGGGGGCGTCGCAGTGCGCGCCGGCCGGGTCGGCGGCGACCAGCGAGGGGGTCGCGAGGGCGGTGCCGGCGAGCAGGGCGAGTGCGGCGATCTCGCGCTCCGGGGAGAACTCGGCCTCGCCGAACGACCGCCGCGCCGCGTTCCCGCCCGCGCCGCCCGCGGGGGCGGCGGCGTCCGCGCGGGGGTCGCCGCCCGGCGCGTCCCGGACCGTCCAGCGGCGCAGCACGAGCCGGTGCGCGCTGCCGGACGGACTCTCGACCAGCAGCGCGTGGTTGGCGTGCGCGGTGCCGCCGGGGAGGGGGCGCACCATCCGCACCTCGGCGCCCTTCCCGAGGCACTCCTCGACCCAGCGCAGCGTGGCGTCGCCGGGCGGGGCGCCGAGCGGTTGGCTGAGAGCCTGAGTATGGGTCACGAGATCCATGAAAACGGATTCCGAACGGTATTGGGAGTGATTTTGCGAAGACGGAACGTAACAAACAGCACGTCATCGCCGTCTCGGCCCACCGGCCTTTCGGTCATCGAACCCATTTAACGGACGAACTTCGCAGATTCCGTTCGGTATCCACCCGTTTCCGAACAGTATTCGGCGTCCCGCGCCCGCCCGGAACGCGAAACGGGTGGGGCCCGGACGGCCCCACCCGCGATCCCCGACCGGACGCCCCGCCGCGCCCGGCTCAGTCCTTGCCGTCCCGCCGCGGCCGCAGCAGCGCCTCGGCCAGCGCCAGCATCGTCTCCTCCAGCGTCGACAACCGCTTCAGCACGTCCTCGTGCACCGCGCCGACCTGCTTCGACACGTCGTCGTGCACGCTCTCGACCTTCCGGCCCACCTCGTCCTCGACGTGCGAGAACCGCTTGGTGAACTCGGCCTGCACCGCCTCGGCGCGGCGGCCCACCTCGTGGTGCACGCCCTCCATCCGCCGGACGAAGTCGTCCTGGACGCCGCCGACCTGCCGGGCCACGTCCTCCTGCAGGTTGCCGACCTGCTTGGCGACGTCCTCGTGGATGCCGCCCACCTGCCGCGTGACGTCGTCGTGCACGCCGCTGACCTGCCGGGACACCTCGTGGTGCACCGACTCCACCTGCTTGGTCACGTCGATGTGCACCGACTCCACGCGGCGCGACACGATGTCGACCTGCGTGGTGAACTCCTCCAGCGCCCCCTCGACCTTCTTCGAGACCTCCTCGTGGATGCCCTCGATCCGCTTGCGGACGTCGTCGTGGACGTCGTCGAACCGGCGGCCGAACTCGTCCATCCGGCGGGCGACGTCGCTGTAGGCCGTCTCGGCGATCTCCGACATCGTCGCCTTGACCTCGTCGCGGTCGGGACGCGCCCGCAGCTCCTCGACGAGCGGGTCCACGGCGTCGGCGAGGTGCTTCTCCAGGGCGTCGAACCGGTCGCCGTGGTCGGGCGCCGGGCGCTGCACCAGCTCGGTCAGCATCCGGTGCACGCCGGTGATCTCCAGCGCGTCCGGGAGCCGGGCGATCCGCTCGCCCACGCCGTCGATCCGCCCCTCCAGGCTCTCGAACCGGCCGTCGACGCCCTCCAGCTTGCCCGACAGGCCCTCGAGCCGCCCGTCCACGCCGTCCAGCCGGCCGTCCAGCCCGTCCAGCCGCCCGCCGACGCCCTCGACGCGCCCGCTGACCGCCTCCAGCCCCTGCTCCATCCGCTCGGCCATCTCGCCGAGCGACTGGTCCACGCGCGCGGTGACGCCGTTGATCGAATGCTCCAGCCGCTCCGAGCGGTGCCCCAGCTCCGCGAGCGACTTGTCGAGCCGGTTGAAGCGGACGGACGCGGCCTCCATGCTGCCCTGCAGCTTGTCGAGCCGCTTGGTCATCTCGTCCATCCGCTGCGACGCCTGCTGCGTGACGTCGGTGATGTGCTGCGCGGAGTCGAGGATCGTCTGGAGGCGGTTCAGGCCCTCGTCGACGTGCTCGGCGACGACGCCGACATCGGCCCACAGCGCCGGGAGCTCGGCGACCGGCTTGACCTTCTCGCCGACGGACTCGATGTGCAGGGCGAGGCCCTCGGCCCACTCGGGGGGCTTGCCCGCGAGGTCGTCCACCTGGCCGCGGACGCTCTCGATCTGCCCGGTCAGCCCGCTGAGCTCCCGCTCCCGGACCTCCCGCAGCAGCCACTCCATCCCTTCCAGCCGCTGCCGTATCTCATCCAGGACCTGACCCTGCGAGCGCTGTTCGTAGACGTGGTCCTGCGCCGCACGGGCGAGCAACTCCCGCATCCGATCCGAGACCGGTTGACCCCCTGTCTGCAGGAAGTTGTGATTCGTTTCCACCGGAGCTCCTTCGTGTGCCGATGCGATGAAAAGGCGCACGGCAATGAATCGTGAAGCCGCCACTCTAGTGCGTGTAGAGCGCCGCTATAACGGGTAGCAGAGAACGTTGCGAGTTCCGTGGAATGCACGCGTTACCCGACTGGCGGAAAAGGTCGGAGATCGCCATTCTTGGCGGGAAATTCCCGGTTCGATGGCACTCGCCGCGAATGCGGGTGTGCGGCCTGGCTTGTCCGCCGGTCGGGCCGGGGGCGCCGTGGGGCGCCGTGTCCGTACATCTCGCCCAACATCGGCAGTTCCCGAGCCCCCGCCGGACGGCCGCGACCGGGCCCGCACGCGCCGCGCGCGGGCCCGCGACCGCTCGCCGCGGCGGCCGCGGACGGCATTCGACACCTCCGCCCCACCCGTTCCTGAACAACCCTTGGTGTTTCTCCGGGCGCCGATCCGCCCGCGCCGATTCACGGGGCCCGTTACCGCCTTGCCGCGCGTCCCGCGGTCCCCTGGGGAACGCAATGCCGGAATGCGCCGATGATTTGCACCGCCATGGTGCGCCGCCGGGGCGCGCTTGGACCGCCCGGGGCCCCCGGAAGATCTTTGGAATCGATTCCCGGCCGCCGCCCGCCCCGGGCGGGTCAGCGCCCTTGCGGCCCGGCGGGCGGGTCGGCCAGCGGACGGACGAGCAGCGCCACCGGGTCCCGCCCGACCCGCGTCACCACCACCGTCAGCTCGGCCCCGCCCCGCCGCCGGCGCCCGCCGAACCCCAGGTCGCGGCGCAGCTTGTCCACGTCCACGGCCGACCCGCGCTTCTTGACCGTCAGCACCCCGACGTCCCGCCGCCGCAGCTCCGCGCGCAGCCGCTTCACCGAGAACGGCAGCACGTCCTCGATCGCGTACCCGGACGCGAACGGCGTCGCGTGCGCCTCGTCCGACGTCACGTACGCGATGCGCGGGTCCGCGAGCCCGCCGCCGACCCGCTCCGCGACCTCCGCCACCAGGTGCGCCCGGATGACCGCGCCGTCCGGCTCGTACAGGTAGCGGCCCCACCCGCGGACGTCCGGGTCGCCGAGCCCGCGCGGCACCAGCGAGCCCGCCACCGCGCCGTCCCCGGCCAGCAGCGTCGCGCGCCGCGGGACGCCGCCCGCGAGCCCGCCGAGCCACAGCGCGGCCTCCTTCACGTCGCCGCCCACCGAGATCCACTCGGCCTCCGCGCCCGCCGGCACCGCCTCGTGCGGAATCCCCGGCGCGACCTTCACGCACGCGCCGCCCGTCCGTCCGGCCAGGTCGAGGACGGCGTCGAGCGGCGGCTCGTACGCGCGCGGGTCGAACACCCGGCCGCGCGCCGTGCGGCGCCCGGGATCGGCGAACACGGCCGCGTACCCGGCCGGGTCCTGCTCGACCGCGTCGCCCACCCGGACGGACGCGCGGTCGGCGACGCCGAGCGCGTCCACGTTCGCCTGCGCGACCTCCGCCGTCAGGGGGTCGAGCTCCATCCCGTCCCCGATGAGGCCCGCGCGCGCACGGGCGACCAGGTCGGCCCCGATGCCGCACCCCAGTTCCAGCACGCGCGCGCCCGCCAGCCGGTCCGCGAACCGTCCGGCCCGGTACGCGGCCACGCTCGCCCGGGTCGACTGTTCGAGCCCGGCCTCGGTGAAGAACATCCGCTCGGCGTCCGCGCCGAACTTGGCTTTCGCGCGTTCCCGCAGCCGGGCCTGCGTCAGCGCCGCCGCCACCAGATCGGGGTCGTGCGCCTCCCGCAGCCGCGCCGCCGTCGCGAGCAGCCCGTCCCCGCCGACGTCCGCCCCCGTCGCCGCCGCGAGGACGTCCTGACCGGAGGGGGCCAGCAGGCGGCGGAAGGAGACGGGGTCCATAGGGTGAAGTTAGCGCTCCGTGAACGTCGCGGAACCGTTGCCGGACGCTCGCCGCGGACGTTCGCGTTCGTGTTGACGAGCCACCGGGCACGGCATAGTTTCATGTCTGGCACTCTCCACGCTAGAGTGCCAACACAGCGACAAGGTCGGTCTGGCACCCGCGACGGCAGGCCGGTCCAGGGTCGCCTCTCTCTGTCACAGTTGCCGGTCGGCCGACCGTGGCCGGCCGAGGACCTATCGAAGGGGAGGTCAGATCGTGACGACCGCCACCAAGGTCACTCTCAAGCCGCTCGAGGACCGCATCGTCGTCCAGCCGCTCGAGGCCGAGACCACCACCGCGTCGGGCCTGGTGATTCCCGACACCGCCAAGGAGAAGCCCCAGGAGGGCACCGTCGTGGCCGTCGGCCCGGGCCGCGTCGACGACAAGGGCGACCGCGTCCCCGTCGACGTCAAGGTCGGCGAGGTCGTGCTCTACAGCAAGTACGGCGGCACCGAGGTCAAGTACAACAACGAGGAGTACCTCGTGCTCTCGGCCCGTGACGTGCTCGCGGTCATCGAGAAGTAATCAGCGAGACGTGATGCGCCCGCCCCGGTCCGCGCCGACTTCGGCGGGGCCGGGGCGGACCGCGTGAAAGAGGAGAATCCGCATGGCGAAGATCCTGGAGTTCGACGAGGACGCTCGCCGGGCTCTTGAGCGCGGCGTCAACGCTCTCGCTGACGCCGTCAAGGTGACGATCGGCCCGCGCGGCCGCAACGTCGTCATCGACAAGAAGTTCGGCGCGCCGACGATCACCAACGACGGCGTCACCATCGCCCGCGAGGTGGAGCTGGAGGACCCCTACGAGAACCTGGGGGCCCAGCTCGCCAAGGAAGTGGCGACCAAGACCAACGACATCGCGGGCGACGGCACCACCACGGCGACCGTCCTCGCGCAGGCGCTGGTCCGGGAGGGCACCCGCAACGTCGCCGCCGGCGCGTCGCCGCTCGCCCTCAAGCGCGGCATGGACGCCGCCGCCCAGTTCGTCTCCGACCAGCTCCTGAAGGCGTCCCGCGAGGTCGGGACCAAGGAGGAGATCGCGCACGTCGCGACCATCTCCGCGCAGGACCCGCAGATCGGCGAGCTGATCGCCGAGGCGTTCGACAAGGTCGGCAAGGACGGCGTCATCACCGTCGAGGAGGCCCACACGATGGGCCTCGAGCTGGAGTTCACCGAGGGCCTCCAGTTCGACAAGGGCTACCTGTCCCCGCACATGGTCACCGACCCCGAGCGCATGGAGGCCGTCCTCGAGGACGCCTACGTGCTCATCGTGGACGGCAAGATCTCCAACGTGCAGGAGTTCCTGCCGCTGGCGGAGAAGGTCGCCCAGACCAAGAAGCCGCTGCTGGTCGTGGCCGAGGACGTCGAGGGCGAGGCCCTCGCGCTGCTCGTCGCCAACAAGATCCGCGGCACCTTCACCTCCGTCGCCGTCAAGGCGCCGGGCTTCGGCGACCGCCGCAAGGCGATGCTGGGCGACATGGCCACCCTGACCGGCGGCCAGGTCGTGTCCGAGGCCCTCGGCCTCAAGCTCGACTCGATCGACATCGACGACCTGGGCCGGGCGCGCCGGATCACCGTCACCAAGGACAACACCACCATCGTCGACGGTGAGGGGTCCGCGGACGAGATCAACGCGCGCGTCAACCAGATCAAGGTCGAGATCGAGAACAGCGACTCCGACTGGGACCGCGAGAAGCTGCAGGAGCGGCTGGCCAAGCTGGCCGGCGGCGTCTGCGTGCTGCGCGTCGGCGCCGCCACCGAGGTGGAGCTGAAGGAGAAGAAGCACCGTCTCGAGGACGCCATCTCCTCCAGCCGCGCCGGCATCGAGGAGGGCATGGTCTCCGGCGGCGGCAGCGCGCTGGTGCACGTCGCCAAGGAGGGCTTCGACGCCCTCGGCCTGTCCGGCGACGAGGCCGTCGGCGCCGAGGCGCTGCGCCGCTCGCTCGACGAGCCGCTCCGGTGGATCGCCGAGAACGCGGGCCAGGAGGGCTACGTCGTCGTCTCCAAGGTGCGCGACCTGCAGGCCGGCCACGGCTACAACGCCGCCACCGGCGAGTACGGCGACCTGGTCGCCCAGGGCGTCATCGACCCGGTGAAGGTCACCCGTTCGGCCGTCACCAACGCCGCCTCCATCGCGGGCATGCTGCTCACGACCGAGGCGCTCGTGGTCGACAAGCCGGAGGAGGAAGAGGAGCCCGCCGGCGGGCACGGCCACGGCCACGGTCACGGCCACTGATCAACGGCCACGGCGAAAGCGCACGTCGGACGGCGTGTCGCGCGTCTTCGAGGGGCCCTCGTCCGTACGGACGGGGGCCCTTCCGCGCATCCCCCGGCCCGGAACTGTGACCATTCCGTTGTACGAGACGGTGGCGACACGCCCGGCGGCGCTGGGCATCATGCTTGACGTGACCGAGGGAAGCCACGCCCGGACCATGGCCGCGAGCGCAGCCGAGCTCTCCGGGGGACCGCCGCCCCCGCCCCGCGACGTCCGCCGTGGAAGGCGGCGGACGGCGAAGCCCGACGACGGTGATCTCAAGGAACTGACCGCGCTGGCGGTCCAGGGCGACCCCGCCGCGATCGAGGTGCTGATCGCCGAGGTCCGCCCCATGATCGTCCGGTACTGCCGGGCCCGGCTCGGCCGCGTCTCCGGGCAGTACCACATCGCCGACGACGTGGCGCAGGAGGTGTGCATCGCCGTCCTGTCCGCGCTGCCCCGCTACCGGGACATGGGCCGCCCCTTCGCGTCCTTCGTCTTCGGCATCGCCGCGCACAAGATCGCGGACGCGCTGCGCAGCGCGGTCCGCGCGGCCGTGCCCACCGAGGACCTGCCGGACGGTCCGGACGACCGTCCCGGGCCCGAGGAGACGGTGGTGCGGCACATCGAGGCGCAGCGCGCCCGCGACCTGCTGACGCGGCTGCCCGAGCAGCAGCGCGAGCTGGTGCTGCTGCGCGTCGTGGCGGGTCTGTCGGCCGAGGAGACCGGTAATGTACTGGGCATGTCCGCGGGGGCGGTACGGGTCGCGCAGCACCGGGCGCTGGCCCGGCTTCGGGCGATGGCCAGAGAGGAGTCGATCGCTTGACGGAGCGGAGCCACGGCGCCCCGAATCCGGCCGAGCCATCACGCCCCCACGACGCCCCCGCAGCGGGGGGCGGGCCATCGGCCCCCGCCGACCTGAGCGCGGTGCGCCGTACCGACGCCATCATCGACGCCATGGCGGCCCGGCGCGCTGCCGGCTCCGCTGACCGCGCCGCCCCGCCCGACGAGACCGACCCGGCCGTCCGGCTGCTGACCGCGCTGATCAGCGACGTCGAGGAACCGGCCCCGCCGGTCCCGGCGGGCCCCGGCCCGCGCCGCCGCGGGCCCCGCACCATCGTCGCGCTCGGCGTCGCGGGCGCCGTCCTCGCCAGCACCGGCGTCGCCGCGGCCGGCGGCGGCGTGTCGGACCGGTCGTCCGCGGTCGCGCCCCCGGTCCCCGGCGCCGCGGGCCCGGCCGATCCGCCGCGCGACGCCGACGACGCGGTCGCCGCCACCCACGCGCGTCCCGCGCCGCCCGACCCGCCGGTGCGGCGCCCGTCCGAGCGCGCCCGTCCGACCACGGCGGCGCCCGCGACGTCCGCGGCGCCCGACCGGGGCGTCCCCGAGCCCGTCGAGCGCGAGTTCAAAGAGCGGCTGGAGCGGTTCCTCGAGTCCCGCCCGGAGCCGGACGCGCGCCCGTCCCTGTCGCTGTCCCGCGAGGACGACGACCGCGACGGCGATGGCGACGCCGAGCCGCCCACGCTCCGCGAGCTGCGCGACCAGGCCCGCGAACGCTGGAAACGGTTCACCCGCGACTAGGCGGCGCGGGCTCGACCGCGCACGTTTCGTGGGAGCGGTGTAGCCCGCGCCCAGACCTTTACCGCGACCCCTGGCTGCGCGCTGCGTCCCCTCCGTCGGCCGAATTGACCCATTTTTCTGGCGTGGGATTGCACCCTGTGGCCGGTCTCTTCGCTCCCTAGCCTCGTAACTGGACACGGAAGATCCAGAACCGTCCAGAATCGAGGCCGACCATGAACGACCTGCGCACCGCCGTCCGGGGCCGCGTCCTGCTCCCCGGCGACCCCGGCTTCGACGCCGCCCGCCGCCCCTGGAACCTCGCCGTCGAGCAGCCCGCCGACGCCGTCGTCGAGGCCGCCGACGCCGACGACGTCGCCGCGCTCGTCCGGTACGCCCGCGCCACCGGGCGCACGATCACCACCCAGCCCGGCGGGCACGGCGCCACCGGCCGCACCGGCGGCGCGATCCTGCTGCGCACCGGACGCCTCGACGGCCTGCACGTCGACCCGTCCGCCCGCCGCGCCCGCGCCGGGGCCGGCGTCCAGTGGGGCCGCGTCCAGGCGGCCGCCGCGCCGCACGGCCTCACCGGCCTGCCCGGCAGCTCCCCCGTCGTCAGCGTCACCGGCTACACCCTCGGCGGCGGCCTCAGCTGGTTCGGCCGCGCGCACGGCTGGGCCGCCGACTCCGTCACCGCGTTCGACGTCGTCGACGCCGCGGGCACCGCCCGCCGCGTCACCGCCGGCGACGACCTCTTCTGGGCGCTGCGCGGCGGCGGCGGCGACTACGCGATCGTCACCGCCGTCGAGTTCGACCTGCACCCCGCCCCCGCCCTGTACGGCGGCCGGATGCTGTGGAGCGGCGACCGCGCCCCCGAGGTCCTCGCCGCCTACCGGGAGGTCACCGCCGCCGCGCCCGACCGGCTCACCGCCTGGCTCGACCTCCTGCACTTCCCCGGCTCCGACCCGCTCGTCGCCGTGGACGTCACCTACCTCGGCGACGAGGCCGAGGCCCG
Organism: Actinomadura sp. WAC 06369; assembly: GCF_003947565.1. Lineage (NCBI taxonomy): Bacteria > Bacillati > Actinomycetota > Actinomycetes > Streptosporangiales > Thermomonosporaceae > Actinomadura > Actinomadura sp. WAC 06369. The sequence goes on from NZ_QHJN01000004.1 coordinate 32,815, forward strand.
CGACCTGCTGCGCCCCCTCGACGCCGCCGGCGCCCCGCTGTCGGACGGCCGCCGCCCCATGACGCCGGCCGAACTCGGCCCGATCACCGCCGAACCCACCGACCCGGGCGCCGGGATCTCCCGCGGCGAACTCCTCACCGACCTCGACGACCTCGCCGCGAAGATCCTCCTGGAGCCGATCGCCCCGCTCATGAGCGTGCAGGTCCGGCACCTCGGCGGCGCGTTCGCCCGCCCGTCCGACGGCCCGCACGGCCCCCTGGACGAGCCCTACTCGCTCTACCTGTTCGGCGTGCCGACCGGCCCCGGGTCGTCCGCCGCCGTCACCGCGAAGCAGCGCGACCTCGCCGAAGCGCTCGCCCCGCGCCTGTCCGGCCGCAAGCCCTTCACGTACCTGAACCCGGCGGAGACGGCCGCGGACGCCTTCGCCCCCGCGGCCCTCGCCCGCCTGCGGTCGGTCAAGCGGGCCCACGACCCCGAGGGGGTCTTCCGCAGCAACCACCCCGTCCTCCCGGAGTGACGCGGGCCATGCGGCCGTCCGGTGGGGGCGGGGGCGCGGGATCAGTCGTCGCGGCCCTCTTCGCTGTCGATGACGCCGTCGACGTAGCCGCGGGCGTACTCCCACGACACGTAGTCGACCGGGTCCGGGGAGAGGGCCGGCTCGTGGACGCGGGGAAGGCCCTCGTCGAGGAGGTGGCGCAGGTTGCCGTGCAGGAGTTCCCAGTCGATGTAGTGCGGCTTGCCGCAGTCGCCGCAGTCGACCGTGAGCCCGCGGACGCCCAGGGGCTCGAGGAGGGTGCGGAAGACTTCGAGGTCGGCGAGGTCGGCCAGGACGTCCTCGCGTTCGGTCACGCTGAGCGGGGCGGCGTCCTCGCCCGGGTCGCCGAGCGACGCCGCCGGGTCGTCCGGATCTCCGGCGAACGGGTCGAGCGGAGCGTCGTCGTGCACACTCCCACGCTACTGGTAGAGGCCCGGTGAGGTGCACCCCCCGGCGGGCGGTGCGTCGAAACGGTCGCGTGGCGGGGCGGTACGCGGGGGAATGTCGGTGCGGGGCGCGGTTGTTGTGCGGTGTCATCAAGCCCACTCGGGGACCGTCCCCAACCGCCCCTCGCGGCGCGGACGCACGCCCTACCATGGGTACAGGGTCGCCCTGACCTGGCCGGACACCGCCACCACGATCGGAAGGTCGCAATGAACCCCGCCGCCGAGCCCGCCAAGTTCCTCCCCCAGGGCCTCACCTTCGACGACGTCCTGCTGCTCCCCGGGTACTCCGACCTGCAGCCGGGCGAGGCCGACACGACGACGCGGCTGACCCGGGAGATCTCGCTGCGCATCCCCCTGCTGTCGGCGGCGATGGACACGGTGACCGAGGCCCGGACGGCGGTCGCGATGGCGCGGCAGGGCGGCATCGGGGTGCTGCATCGCAACATGCCGATCGAGGAGCAGGCCGACCAGGCCGACCGGGTGAAGCGGTCCGAGGCCGGGATGATCACCAAGCCGGTGACGTGCCTGCCGGACGCCACGCTCGCCGACGTCGAGGAGCTGTGCGCCCGCTACCGGATCTCCGGGGTGCCGGTCACCGACGTGCGGGGCGTGCTGGTCGGCATCGTCACCAACCGGGACATGCGCTTCGAGTCCGACCCGTCGCGCCCGGTGCGCGAGGTCATGACGGCGATGCCGCTGGTCACCGCGCCGGTGGACGTGACGCGGGACGAGGCGTTCGCGCTGCTCGCGGGCAACAAGGTCGAGAAGCTGCCGCTGGTCGACGGCGACGGCCGGCTCAAGGGCCTGATCACCACCAAGGACTTCACCAAGAGCGAGAAGTACCCCCACTCGACCAAGGACGCGGACGGGCGCCTGCTGGTGGCGGCGGCCGTGGGCGTGGGCGAGGACGCGGTGACGCGGGCGCGGGCGCTCATCGAGGCGGGCACGGACGTGGTCATCGTCGACACCGCGCACGGGCACTCCAAGGGCGTCGCGGACACGATCGCGGCGATCAAGGGCGGCTCGCGGGTGCAGGTCGTCGGCGGCAACGTCGCGACGTACGCGGGCGCGAAGCTGCTGGTCGAGGCCGGGGCGGACGCCGTCAAGGTGGGCGTCGGGCCGGGCTCGATCTGCACCACGCGGATCATCGCGGGCGTCGGCGTCCCGCAGCTCACGGCGATCTCCGAGGCGGCGCGGGCGGCGAAGGAGGCGGGCGTCCCGGTGATCGGGGACGGCGGCATCCAGTACTCCGGCGACATCGCGAAGGCGATCGTCGCGGGCGCCGACACGGTGATGCTCGGCAGCCTGCTGGCGGGCATCGAGGAGTCGCCCGGCGAGCTGATCTTCGTGCACGGCAAGCAGTACAAGTCGTACCGGGGCATGGGGTCGCTCGGCGCGATGCGCAACCGGGAGCGGGGCGGCTCGTTCTCCAAGGACCGGTACGCGCAGGCCGACGTGAGCAGCGAGGAGAAGCTGATCCCGGAGGGCGTCGAGGGGCAGGTGCCGTACCGGGGGCCGCTCGCGAACGTCGCGCACCAGCTCGTCGGCGGGCTGCACCAGTCGATGTGGTACGCCGGGACCCGGACGATCCCCGAGCTGCAGGAACGCGGGCAGCTCATGCGGATCAGCCCGGCGGGGCTGCGGGAGAGCCACCCGCACGACATCCAGATGACGGTCGAGGCGCCGAACTACCAGGGGCGCTGACCCCCCAGGGGCGTCCTGGCCCTGTCCTGGGCTGACGTAAGCTCTTCCGGGGCTTGTTTCCGCAGCGCGCGGGAACGCCCTGGACGTCCCGTGACCAGAGGAAGGGCGCAGTGGCCGCAGACGTGGAGATCGGCGCCGGCAAGAGCGGCCGGCGGGCGTACGCCTTCGACGACATCGGCATCGTGCCGTCCCGCCGGACGCGCGATCCGGAGGAGGTCAGCGTCGCCTGGCAGATCGACGCCTACCGGTTCGAGATGCCGCTGGTCGTGGCGCCGATGGACAGCGTCGTCAGCCCGGCCACCGCGATCGCGGTGGGGCGGCTCGGCGGGCTCGCCGTGCTCGACCTCGAAGGGCTGTGGACGCGGTACGAGAACCCGGAGCCGCTGCTCGCCGAGATCGCGTCGCTGGACGACGCCCGCGCGACCCGGCGGCTCCAGGACATCTACAACGAGCCGATCAAGGCGGAGCTGATCGGCCGCCGGATCGAGGAGGTCCGGGAGGCCGGGGTGACGGTCGCGGCGCGGCTGTCGCCGCAGCGCACCGCGCAGTTCCACCGGACGGTCATCGACGCGGGCGTCGACCTGTTCGTCATCCGCGGCACCACCGTGTCGGCGGAGCACGTGTCGGGGCGCGCGGAGCCGCTGAACCTCAAGCAGTTCATCTACGACCTGGACGTCCCGGTCATCGTGGGCGGCTGCTCCACGTACACGGCGGCGCTGCACCTGATGCGGACGGGCGCCGCGGGCGTCCTCGTGGGGTTCGGCGGCGGGTCGGGGCACACGACCCGCACGGTGCTGGGCGTGGCGGTGCCGATGGCGACGGCCGTCGCGGACGTGGCGGCGGCGCGCCGCGACTACCTGGACGAGTCGGGCGGCCGGTACGTGCACGTGATCGCGGACGGCGGCATGGTGAACAGCGGCGACATCGCGAAGGCGTTCGCGTGCGGTTCGGACGCGGTGATGGTGGGCTCGCCGTTCGCGCGGGCCACCGAGGCGCCGGGGCGCGGCTACCACTGGGGCAGCGAGGCGCACCACCCGGACATCCCGCGCGGCACCCGGCTGGAGGTCGGGACGATCGGGACGATGGAGCAGATCCTGCACGGCCCGTCGCACGTCGCGGACGGGTCGATGAACCTGATCGGGGCGCTGCGGCGCGCGATGGCGACGTCCGGGTACACGGAGCTGAAGGAGTTCCAGCGGGTGCAGGTGGTCGTGGCGCCGCGCCGCGGCGACTGAACCGGGTACTTTCCGGAAGCCCCGGGCCCGTGCGGGTCCGGGGCTTCCGCGCGTCCGGCGATCTGAGACCAGACACACCAGGGGAATCGGCCGATTCCGGGGTAGGTCCGTACCTACTGTGGGGTAGGTACTTGGCGTAGTCGATCCGTGTGTGGGGGGAATGTGCGATGACGGGATCACCGGTGACCGGCCTGGGCAGTTCGCGGCTGGGGCCCGCCGAGCGGGCCGCCGCCCTCGACCGCATGGCGCGCGAGGAATTCGACGTGGTGGTGGTCGGCGGGGGCATCGTGGGCGCCGGGGCGGCGCTGGACGCGGCGACGCGGGGGCTGTCGGTCGCGGTGGTCGAGGCGCGCGACTTCGCGTCGGGGACGTCGTCGCGGTCGTCGAAGCTGATCCACGGGGGATTGCGGTACCTGGAGCAGTACAACTTCGACCTGGTCCGCGAGGCGCTGACCGAGCGCGGCCTGCTCCTGCAGATCATCGCGCCGCACCTGGTGCGGCCCGTCCCGTTCCTCCTGCCGACGACCCACCGCGCGTGGGAGCGGGCGTACATCGGGGCGGGCGTGGCGCTGTACGACGCGCTCGCGTTCCAGATGGGCAGCACGCGGGGCGTCCCGCACCACCGGCACCTGACCCGGAAGGGCGCGCTGCGGCTGGCGCCCTCGCTGCGCAAGGACTCGTTCACCGGGGCGATCCAGCTGTGGGACGCGCAGGTGGACGACGCCCGGTTCGTCATGACGGCGCTGCGGACGGCCGCGGAGTACGGGGCGCAGATCGCGTCGCGCGTCCAGTGCGTCGGGTTCCTGCGGGAGGGGGAGCGCGTCACCGGGCTGCGGGTCCGCGACCTGGAGGCGAACACGACGGCGGAGGTCCGCGCGAAGCAGGTCGTGAACGCGACCGGGGTGTGGACGGACGACATCCAGGAGCTGGTGGGCGGCCGCGGGCAGATCCACGTGAAGGCGTCCAAGGGCATCCACCTGGTGGTGCCGAAGGACCGCATCCACTCGTCCACGGGCATCCTGCTGCGCACGGAGAAGTCGGTGCTGTTCGTGATCCCGTGGGGGCGGCACTGGATCATCGGGACGACCGACACCGCGTGGGACCTCGACAAGGCGCACCCGGCGGCGTCCCAGGCCGACATCGACTACGTGCTCGAACACGTCAACTCCGTCCTGACCACACCGCTCACGCATGACGACGTGGAGGGCGTGTACGCGGGTCTGCGCCCGCTGCTGACGGGGGAGACGGACGAGACGTCGAAGCTGTCGCGCGAGCACGTGGTGGCGCACCCGGTGCCGGGGCTGGTCCTGGTCGCGGGCGGGAAGTACACGACGTACCGGGTGATGGCGAAGGACGCGATCGACGCGGTGGCGCACGGGCTGGACGGCAAGGTCGCCGAGTCGTGCACGGACCGGATCCCGCTCGTCGGCGGCGACGGCTTCCAGGCGATGTGGAACGCGCGGCACCGGCTGGCGAGCCGGTCGGGCCTGCACGTGGCGCGGATCGAGCACCTGCTGCGCCGGTACGGCACGCTGGTGGACGACCTGCTGCGGCTGATCGCGGAGAAGCCCGACCTGGGCAAGCCGCTGGCGGGCGCGGACGACTACCTGCGCGCGGAGGTCGTCTACGCCGCGTCGCACGAGGGCGCCCGGCACCTCAACGACGTCCTGGCGCGGCGGACCCGGATCTCGATCGAGACGTGGGACCGCGGCGTCGGGGTCGCGCAGGAGGCCGCCGACCTGCTGGCGCCGGTGCTCGGCTGGTCGAAGAAGCAGCGCGACCGGGAGATCGAGTACTACCGCAAGCGGGTGGAGGCGGAGCGCGCCTCGCAGACGCAGGTCGACGACCAGGAGGCCGACGCGCACCGCCGCGGCGCGCCCGACATCGTCCCGACCGCCACCCCGTAACCGGGCGCCGGGCGGTGCTCGCTCGTCCGTGCTCGCCCGTCAGTGCGCGTCCGTCAGTGCGCCGGTGCTCTCCGCCGCGTCCGGGCGGACGAGCGCGCGGGCGGCGTCGTAGAGGCCGGCGGGCACCCGGGCCGGGTCGAGGAGGTGCTGGAACGCGAGGCCGACGTCGAGCGCGACGGCGAGCGCGGCGCGGTCGTCCGGGGCGATGCCGTCGCGTTCGGGCAGGTCGCGGGCCAGCCGGGCGCGGCGCTCGGCGTACCAGTCGGCGATCCGCCAGCCGGCGGCGTAGTCGCGCATGCCGTAGAGCCAGAACTCGACGAGGAGGAGGGCGATGCGGCGGGCGGCGTCCGGCGGTTCGGGGGACGGGCGGACGCGCCCGGCGCGGCCGCCCGCGTCCGGTTCGGGCAGGGCGGGCCGGGCGGCGTCGGGGGCGAGGTCGTCGCGCAGCTCGGTGCCGAGGCGGTCGCTGGTGAAGCGTTCCAGCAGGGCGAGCAGCAGGTCGGTCTTGCCGGTGAAGTTCGAGTAGACGGCGCCCTTGGTGAGCCCGGCGGCCGCGGCGACGTCGTCGAGGGACGCGCCGTGGATGCCGTGCTCGGCCCACAGGCGCTCGGCGGCGGCGAGGAGGGCGTCGCGGGTCTGCTCGCGGCGCTCGCGCCGGGCGGCGGGGCCGCCGCCGGCCCGGTGCCGCGGGGCGCCGTTCGCGGTGTCCGCGGACGGGTCGTCGCCGTGGGCGTCGGTCATGGGGTGGGTTCCCTTCGCGTGGGGGGCGCGTCGGCTCTATCTGTCCTGTCGGCTCTGTCGGTTCTGTCCGTGCCGTCTCCGCCGCTTCGTGCCAGTCGGCTCTGGCTTCGTCGGCGCCGCCTTTTCGGAATACACCGGTCGAGCATGGTCAGTCCGGGAGTTGCGGAAGTCCGCGCCGGTTGGAACGGTCCGTTCGGGTGGGCGCCGCGTGAAATCGCCGTTACTTGCGGGTAGCAAAAATGGCCGGGCGGTCATACCCTCTTCTGCATGGCATCTCCGACGGTCCGTGCCGACGGTGCGGCGGCGCACGAACTCCCCTCGAACCTCCTCGACCGGCTGGTCGCGCGCGTGGCGTCGGACGGCGCCGAGTCCGCGACGATCCCGGCCCCCTTCACCGGCAAGCCGCTGGCGACCGTCCCGCTGTCCACGGCCGGCGACGTCCGCCGCGCGCACGAGCGGGCCCGCGCCGCCCAGCGGGCGTGGGCGGCGCTGCCCGTCCGCGAGCGGGTCAAGCCGTTCCTGCGGCTCGCGGACGCGCTGGTGGCGCGGCGGGAGGAGATCCTCGACGTCATCCAGCTCGAGACCGGGAAGGCCCGGCGGCACGCGCTGGAGGAGTTCCTCGACGTGGCGCTGTGCTCGCTGTACTACGCCCGGCGCGCCGGGAAGCTGCTGAAGCCGCAGCGCAGGCAGGGCATGATGCCGGGGCTGACCCGCGTCCAGGAGCTGCGGCACCCGAAGGGCGTCGTCGCGCTGATCGCCCCCTGGAACTACCCGTTCGCGCTCGGCGCCAGCGACATCGCGCCCGCGATCATGGCGGGCAACGCGGTCGTCCACAAGCCCGACACCCAGACGTGCCTGTCCAGCCTGTGGGTGCTCGACCTGCTGGTCGAGCTGGGGCTGCCGGAGGACGTGTGGCAGATCGTCGTCGGCGACCCGGCGGAGATCGGCGACCCGCTGATCGGCGAGGCCGACTACGTGTCGTTCACCGGCTCCACCCGCGGCGGCACGGCCATCGCGGAGAAGGTCGCGCCGCGCCTGGTCGGGTACTCGCTGGAGCTCGGCGGCAAGAACCCGATGATCGTCAGGGCGGACGCCGACGTCGAGCGGACCGCGCGCGGCGCCCTCCGGGCCTGCTTCACCAACGCGGGCCAGCTGTGCATCTCCATCGAGCGCATGTACGTGCACGAGGACGTGTACGACCGGTTCGTCCCGCGGCTCGCCGAACTCGTCTCGGCCATGAAGCTCGGCACCGGGCTCGACTTCGACGCCGAGATGGGCTCGCTCACCCACGAGCGGCAGCTCGCGGCCGTCACCCGGCACGTGGACCAGGCCGTCGAGGCGGGCGCGACCGTCCTCGCGGGCGGGAAGGCCCGGCCGGACGTCGGCCCCCTGTTCTTCGAGCCCACGCTGCTCACCGACGTCACCACCGACATGGACCTGTGCGCGAACGAGACGTTCGGCCCGGTCGTGTCGATCTACAAGTACCGGGACGAGGACGAGGTCGTCGAGCGCGCCAACGACACCCCGTACGGGCTCAACGCGTCGATCTGGACGAAGGACGTCGCCGCGGGCCGCCGCCTCGCCGCCCGGATCCAGGCCGGCACCGTCAACATCAACGACGGGTACGGCGCCGCCTACGCGTCCTACGACTCGCCGATGGGCGGCATGAAGCAGTCCGGGGTCGGCCGCCGGCACGGCGCCGAGGGCCTGCTCAAGTTCACCGAGGTCCAGACGGTCGCCAGCCAGCACTACATGGACCTCGAACCGCCCGGAAGCATCGGCTACGACACCTTCGCCGGGTTCATGGCGAACGGGATCAAGCTGATGAAGAAGTTCCGGATCAAGTAAGGGCCACGAGCGCGAGTGAAGCACGACTACGACGTCCTGGTCATCGGGTCGGGGTTCGGCGGCAGCGTCACCGCGCTGCGGCTGACGGAGAAGGGCTACAAGGTCGGGGTGATCGAGGCGGGCCGCCGCTTCGACACGAACCCGTCCGGGGCGCCCGGCTCCCGCTACCCCGCCCTGCCGAAGACGAACTGGCGCGTCGCCCGCTACCTGTGGGCGCCCGCGCTCGGCCTCACCGGCATCCAGCGGCTGCACCTCATCCGCGGGACGAAGCAGAGCCGCGTCCTCGTCATGGCGGGGGCGGGCGTCGGCGGCGGGTCGCTCAACTACGCCAACACGCTGTACGTGCCGCCGGAGCCGTTCTTCAAGGACCGGCAGTGGGCGCACATCACCGACTGGCAGGACGAGCTCGCCCCGCACTACGAGCAGGCGCGCCGGATGCTCGGCGTCGTGCAGAACACCACCACGACCGCCGCCGACGAGGTGATCCGCCGGGTCGCCGACCGGATGGGCAAGGGCCACACGTTCGTCAAGACGCCCGTCGGGGTCTTCTTCGGGCGCGGCGCCGGGATCGAGAGCGCCGACCCCTACTTCGGCGGCGCCGGGCCGCGCCGCCGCGGCTGCCTCGAATGCGGCGAGTGCATGGTCGGCTGCCGGCACGGCGCCAAGAACATGCTCACCGAGAACTACCTGTACCTCGCCGAGAAGGCCGGGGCCCGGGTGATGCCGCTCAGCCGCGTCACCGAGGTCGCCCCCGCCGAGGGCGGCGGGTACGCGGTCGAGATCGTCCGGACCGGCTCGTTCGGCCGCAACCGCAAGGTCCTCACCGCCGGGCAGGTCGTGTTCGCCGCCGGCACCTACGGCACCCAGAAGCTCCTGCACAAGCTCAAGTCGACCGGGCGGCTGCCGCGCGTGTCCGACCGGCTCGGCGCCCTCACCCGCACCAACTCCGAGGCGATCCTCGGCGGCGGGCGGCCGAACGGGAAGCCGGGCCCCGACTACTCCCGGGGCGTCGCGATCACCTCGTCGTTCCATCCCGCCCCGGACACGCACGTCGAACCCGTCCGGTACGGGCGTGGCTCGAACCTGCTCGCCGGCCTGCAGACGCTCCTCGTCGACGGCGACCGGCCCGGCGAGCCGCACGTCCCGCGCTTCCGCAAGTTCCTCCGCGAGGTCGCCCGCAGGCCCCGCGACCTGGTGCAGCTGTTCGACGTCCGGCACTGGTCCGAGCGGACCGTCATCGCGCTCGTCATGCAGACCCGCGACAACTCGATCACCCTGTCGCCGAAGAAGGGCCCGTTCGGCTGGGACGTCCGCGCCGCCGCCGGGCACGGCGAGCCCAACCCCACGTGGATCCCGGAGGGGCACGAGGCGACCCGGCTGATCGGCGAGGAGGTCGGCGGCCTCGCCGGCGGCACCTGGGGCGACCTGTTCGACGTCCCGATGACCGCGCACTTCCTCGGCGGCTGCGCGATCGGCGACTCGCCCGCCACCGGCGTCATCGACCCCTACCACCGCGTCTACGGGCACCCCGGCCTGCACGTCGTGGACGGCTCGGCCGTCTCGGCGAACCTCGGCGTCAACCCGTCCCTGACGATCACCGCGCAGGCCGAGCGGGCCATGTCGCTGTGGCCGAACCGGGGCGAGCCCGACCCGCGCCCCGAACTCGGCGACGCCTACCGCCGCGTCGGCGCCGTCGCGCCGAAGAACCCGGTCGTCCCGGCGGACGCGCCCGCCGCGCTGCGGCTGCCGATCGTGGACGTGCGCTGACCGTCCCCCGATCGCGGAGGCGCGTCCCGGACGTCCGACCGCGGGCGTAGCGTGGCGCGCATGGACGTCGAAGGGGAGGTCGCGCGGATCCTCGCGGAGCTGCGCGACCGGGCCGACCCGGTGCGGGCGGAGAGCGAGCGGCGGTACCTGCGGAGCGCGTTCGTCCACATCGGCGTGCCCGTCCCGGCGCTCCGCAAGGTCGCCGTGTCCGCCGTGCGGACGCCGCCCCCGCGCGGCGACCTGCTCGCCCTCGCCGCCGCCCTCTGGACGGTCGAGGACGCGGGGCGGCCGGTGCACGAGGCCCGCATGGCGGCCGTCGAGGTGCTGGTCAGGCGGGTCGCGCTCCTCGACGCCCGCGACGTCCCGGTCGCCGAGCGGATGATCCGCGACTCGTCGAGCTGGGTGTACGTCGACAACCTCGCCGAACGCGTCGTGGGCGCGCTCGTCCTGCGGACGCCCGGCCTCGCCCCCGTCCTGGACGCCTGGGCGGCCGACGACCGCATGTGGATCCGCCGGTCGGCGCTGCTCGCGCTGCTGCCCGGCGTCCGGACCGGCGCGCCCGACCTCGCCCGCATCGACCGGTTCGGCGGCGCGCTGGCGGGCGAGACGGAGTTCTTCATCCGCAAGGCGCTCGGCTGGGTGCTGCGCGAGCAGTCGAAGAAGGACCCCGCGTGGGTCGTGCGCTGGGTGGAGGCGCACCTCGGGGAAATCTCGGGCGTGACGTTCCGCGAGGCCGTCCGCCGCCTGCCCGAGGGCGACGCCGCCCGGCTCACGGACGCCTACAAGGCGCGCCCCCGGTAGCCGGGCCCGTCCGGCGTCAGCGCCGGTAGGCCGCCCACACCTTGTGCATGCGGTCGCCCTGCCCCCGGGTGAACGACGACATGCAGGTGTCGTAGCTGTAGTTCATGAAGTTGTGGATCGGGTCGTTGCCGGGCTGCGGGCAGGTGTCCTTGCCCTCCGGGCACCCGTTGGACGGGTCGCGCTCCGGCGGGGTGTCGGCCACCCGGTCGCCCTGGCCGCCGCAGCCGTCCTGGAACGTGTGGTACAGCCCGAGCCAGTGCCCCACCTCGTGCGTCGCGCTGAACCCGCGGTTGAACTGGTCGATGTGGCCGCCCGGCATGCTGCCGTAGTGGATCGTGACGCCGTCCATCGCCGGGTCGTCCCGGTACTTCCACGGGAACGTCGACCAGCCGAGCAGGTCGCCCTCGATGTACGCGCTGTACAGGTTCAGCGTGCCCTTGCCGCCCTTGCGCAGCCGCGGCTTGTACGACCCCTCGTACTGCTCCGGGTACCGGTACCAGGCCGCGTTGTCGGACCGGGTGATGCCCTGCAGCCGGAACGACACGCTGGTGTCGTCGCCGCCGTACCGGCCGCCGTAGGCGTCGTTCATCACCTTGATCTGCCGCCTGACCGCGGCGCTCGACACGTTGCCGCGCGTCCCGTCGTGCAGAACGTGGAAGTACACGGGCACCGTGAACCGCTTCGCCGCCCGCCGCTCGGCCGGGTTCGCCTCCCGCGGCTCCTTCGGGCCGAGCGTCAGCCCGAGCCCGTCCAGGATCCGGTCGAGGTCCGACTCGACGGACGCCGACTCCGCCGGGCTCAGCTCCGCGTGGTCCTTGTGCCCGCCGTGGTCGCCGTGCCCGTTCGGGCCGGGCCGCATCCGCGCCGCCGCCGGAGCGCAGTCGTCCCGGACGGCCTCGCGCTGCCCGGCGGCGAGCCCGGCCGGAGCGGCGGCGCCGCCGGCGGGGGCTGCGGGGACGGCGGGAACCAGGGCGGTGAGCAGGGCGGCGGCGGTCAGCAGCTTCACGGCACTCCTACAGGGGCGGGCGCGGACGGGCGGCATGCGAACACAATGCGTCATCAACAGGTATCAGAGTGAAGTCATCGTGCGTGTGTGATCCAGGTAAACGGATGCCGACCGTTACCGTGCGCGTCCGGTCCGTCAACCCGGCCTCCGCCCGTCCACGGGAGAGGCCGCAGGGACGGGACGGGCGCGGTGCGCGGGCGCGGGCATCGGCGCAGGCCGGGGCCCGTAGACTGGGAAGTCCTTCCGGCCGTGGGAAAGGCGTATTTGTTGGTGGCCGCAGACCAGTCCTTCGACACCGTTCTCGTCGTCGACTTCGGCGCGCAGTACGCGCAGCTCATCGCGCGACGCGTCCGCGAATGTCACGTGTTCAGCGAGATCGTGCCGTCCACGATGCCCGCCGCGGAGATGCTCGCGAAGCGGCCCAAGGCGATCATCCTGTCCGGCGGGCCCGCCTCGGTCTACGAGGACGGCGCCCCCGCCGTCCCCGACGGCCTGTTCGACCTCGGCGTCCCCACCTTCGGGATCTGCTACGGCCACCAGGTGATGGCCCGCGCCCTCGGCGGCACCGTGGAGAACTCGCACGTCGCCGAGTACGGCGGCGCGACCGTCGCCGTCACCGCGCCCGGGATGCTGTTCGCCGGGCTGCCCGCCGAGCAGGCCGTCTGGATGTCGCACCGCGACTTCGTCAGCCGCGCCCCCGACGGCTTCACCGTCACCGCCAGCACCGACGTCACCCCGGTCGCCGGCATGGAGGACCGCGAGCGCGGCTTCTTCGGCGTCCAGTTCCACCCCGAGGTGCTGCACACCGAGCACGGGATGGAGATCCTGCGCCGCTTCCTCTACGAGGGCGCCGGCTGCCGCCCCACCTGGACGATGGTCAACATCGCCGAGGACTCGATCGAGGACGTCCGCGCCCGGGTCGCCGGCAAGCGCGCGATCTGCGCGCTGTCGGGCGGCGTCGACTCCGCCGTCGCGGGCGCGCTCGTCCAGCGCGCCATCGGCGACCGGCTGACCTGCGTGTTCGTCGACCACGGGCTGCTGCGCAAGGGCGAGGCCGAGCAGGTCGAGAAGGACTTCGTCGCCGCGACCGGCGTGAACCTGCACGTCGTCGACGCGCAGGACCGCTTCCTCGCGGCCCTGGACGGCGTCTCCGACCCCGAGCAGAAGCGCAAGATCATCGGGCGCGAGTTCATCCGCGTGTTCGAGGAGGCCGCGCGCGAGATCGTCGGCGAGGACGCCCCCGAACCGGTCGAGTTCCTCGTGCAGGGCACCCTCTACCCGGACGTCGTCGAGTCCGGCGGCGGCACCGGCGCGGCGAACATCAAGTCGCACCACAACGTCGGCGGCCTCCCCGAGGACCTCCAGTTCAAGCTGGTCGAGCCGCTCCGCACCCTGTTCAAGGACGAGGTCCGGGCGCTCGGCGAGCAGCTCGGGCTGCCCCCCGAGATGGTGTGGCGGCAGCCGTTCCCCGGCCCCGGCCTCGCCATCCGCATCGTCGGCGCCGTCACCCGCGAGCGCCTGGAGATCCTGCGCGACGCCGACGCGATCGCCCGCGAGGAGCTCACCCGCGCCGGGCTCGACCGCGACGTCTGGCAGTTCCCGGTCGTCCTGCTGGCCGACGTCCGCTCGGTCGGCGTCCAGGGCGACGGCCGCACCTACGGGCACCCGATCGTGCTGCGGCCGGTGACCAGCGAGGACGCCATGACGGCCGACTGGGCGCGGCTGCCCTACGACCTCCTGCAGCGGATCTCCACCCGGATCACCAACGAGGTCCGCGAGATCAACCGCGTCACCGTCGACATCACCTCCAAGCCCCCGGGCACCATCGAGTGGGAGTGACCGTTCCTCGGCAGGGTCCGGAAGCGGCATGTGACGCCGCCGCGGATCAGCGGTCGGCGCTGCCGGGACGCGGTCGGTAACCGGCGGCCGAAGCCCCGGGCGGCCTCAGTGCCGCCGGGGACGCGCCGCCCGCGCCCAGGAGTCCAGCAGCCGGGCCGCCGAGCCGCCGACCGGGCCGACCGCGTCCGCGAGCACGTCCGCGTCCGGCGGTCGGGCCCCGGCCACGGCCGGGACGGCCTCGGCCGCGTCCCCGATCGTGCCGGAGCACACCGACAGCAGGTGGTCCGGGACGGACAGGGCCGGGTCGGTGCAGCCCACCACGGGCGTCCCGACGGCCGCGATCACCGGGAAGACCGTGCCCGGGATGCCGATCGCGGCCTCCCGCGCGGGCGGACGCCCGCACGGTGGGGACGTCGCTGATCTCGTAGTCCTCCCACAGCGAGCGGTCCTCGCGCGGGTGCAGGCCGACGAGGATCCGCTTCCCCGCCGCCCGCAGCCGCTCGGCGGCCGCGAGCAGCAGCTCGGTGCCGAGCGCGCCGGTCAGCACCGCGCGGCGGCCGACGGTCCCTTGATCGTTCGTCACGTCCGTGACCGTAGAGCCTCGGGTGGGACGGCGAGTGAACGGCTCGGGAACACGGGCGGGAGCGCGTGCGGCCCGGGTGCGTTCGCACCCGGGCCGCACGTCGTGCGTGGCAGTGTCAGACGGTGGCGGGGGCGAGGGCGGCCTCGGCGTCGAGCGTCGCGGCGGCGGCGTTGACGACGGCGGCGATGCGCAGCGCCTCCTGGACCAGCTCGCGCGACAGCCCGGCCTCGCGGACGACCTTCTCGTGCGACTCCAGGCACCGGCCGCAGCCGTTGATCGCCGACACGGCCAGCGACCACAGCTCGAAGTCGACCTTCTCGACGCCCGGCTTCGCGATGACCGACATCCGCAGCTTCGCGGGCAGCGTCGCGTACGTGTCGTCGCCGATCAGGTGCGTGGCGCGGTAGTACACGTTGTTCATCGCCATGATCGACGCCGCGGCCTTGGCGGCCTCGAACGCCTCCGCGGACAGGTAGTCGCCGGCCTCCTCGGCCAGCTCGCGGATGACGACGGCGCTGCGGGTGGCGAGCGCGCACGCCAGGACCGTCCCCCACAGCTGCTGCTCGCTGAGCTGCGAGGTGGAGGTCAGCGAGCCCAGGTTGAGCTTGGTGTCCTTGGCGTAGCCCGGGAGGGCGCTCTTCAGCGCGTCAACGCTCATGATCGAAAAGTCCTTTCATGCGAACGGCCGGCCGCGCGTGCTCGTGCGCTCCGCGACCGGCCGCCGGTCCGGACGGCCCGTGCGGGCCGTCCGGCGGGGTGACTGGGGCGTCCGGGACGGGCCGGACGCGGGGTTGGATCAGGCGCCGGCGCCGGCCATCAGCTTGGCGGCGTCCAGGGTGTCCTCGCCCTTGTTCCAGTTGCACGGGCAGAGCTCGTCGCTCTGCAGGGCGTCCAGGACCCGCAGGACCTCCTTGACGTTCCGGCCGACGGAACCGGCGGTCACCATGGAGAACTGGATCTCGTTGTTCGGGTCGACGATGAACGTCGCGCGCTGCGCCACGCCGTCCGGGGTGAGGATGCCGAGGGCCTCGCACAGCTCGCGCTTGAGGTCGGCCATCATCGGGAACGGGATCTCCCGCAGGTCCGGGTGGTCCTTGCGCCACGCGAAGTGGACGAACTCGTTGTCGACGGACGCGCCGAGCACCTGGGCGTCGCGGTCGGCGAACTCCTCGTTCAGCCGGCCGAACTCGGCGATCTCGGTCGGACAGACGAAAGTGAAGTCCTTCGGCCAGAAGAACACCACGCGCCACTTGCCCTCGTACGTCTTGTGGTTGATCGTCTCGAAGGCGTTGTCCGCGTCCAGCGAGACACAGGCGGTCAGCTCGTACTCGGGGAACTGGTCACCGACAGTAAGCACGCATGCTCCTTTTTCGCGAGAAAGGGGACGCCTCCGCCGAGGCGCCGGAGTGCCGCCCGGGACGGTTCCTCGGGGGCTCGATGTCACTCAGCGTGCCGTACGGGGGTCGAGAAGAGAAATCGATCTATCCCACTGCACTGATAGGAGCTTCCTATCATTCGTGGCCATATGTGCGCTGACCAGCGAGAATGCTGGAGTGGTGAGAGGGTGGTCACAGTGGGGGTTGACCTAGATCACACGGAAACGCTCGGTTTGCCGTTAACTCTCCGTTTATCTCGCGGCGAGTGCATCAAGGTACACCCTCGCGATGTCCTGTCCGTCCCCGGGAGTCCGCTTGCTCGGCCGGGAGGGGGTGCCCGCCGGCGGTCGTCGGCGGGGGCGGCCCGGTCGGGGTGGCGTCCGGCTTGATCAATGGTGTTCGGGTCGTCCATAAAAGGGGCGATTTCATGATCCATAAAGGGGAGTCGGGCGGCCCTGCGGAAGGAGGAAACGGGAAACCCGTGTTTTTCGGTCGCCGCCTGTGAAAACAACACGCGAGACTTTACTTGCCCTTGATACTCTGGCGTTCGCGTGGAGGTGCCCGGAGTTCATGTCCGATCCTCGAAAGAACATGATCGCCAAGGAAGGCGCGCGCGGCGGACTCCGGCCGCCCTCCGCGCCGGAGGTGATCATGCAGGCCACGAGCTTCCACCCTCAGGCCGGCGCGACCAATCGCCGGCATTCCGCTCCCGTTTTCGGAACTTTGTCCCGTCGCGTGCACCGCGCGCCCCCCGCCGTCCGATCGTGAAACCGCGGCTCGTCCGGAACACCTGACCGGACGTTCCCTTCCGCCCGCGGGACCGACAACGGGAAACGGAGACCGGAATGCCGGAGACGATGGCAACATTCGGGGCGGAGCTTCGGCGAAGGCGCCTCGCGGCGGGCCTGTCCCTGGCCGAACTGGGCGGCCTGCTGCACTACAGCAAAGGCCACCTGAGCAAGGTCGAGCACGGGACGAAGCGGCCGTCGCCCGACCTGGCGCGCATGAGCGACGCGGAACTCGGCGCGGACGGCGCGCTCATCGCGCTCGCCGCCCGGCCGCCGCGCGGCGGCCGGCTCGCCGAACGGGCAGCGGACGACGAGGTGTGGCTGATGAACCTTCCACTCGGCGGAGAAGGCCGGTTCCACCCCATGAACCGGCGCGAGGCGCTCGCGGTGGCCTCGACGTCCGTGCTGGGCTTCGGCCTCGGCGCGCGGGGCCTGGCGGAGACCGCCGCCGAACCGGCCGCCCTGGACGGCTTCCGGGCGCTGCTCACCCAGTTCCGCAACCTCGGCCAGACGGCGAGTCCGGGCGCGGTGCTGCCCGCGGTCATCGCGCAGACGCACGTCCTGCGCGACCTGGCCGTCCGGGCGCCCGCGCGGACCCGGGACGACCTGCTCGTGCTCGCCGCGCGGTTCGCCGAGTTCGCGGGCTGGATGGCGCAGGAGTCCGGCGACGACGAGGCGGCCCTGTGGTGGACGGCCAAGGCCGTCGAGACCGCGGCGGCCGGCGGCGACCGCGACCTCGCCGCCTACGCGTTCGTCCGGCGGGCGCTCGTCACCCTCTACCGGGACGACGCCGCGCAGACCGTCGAGCTCGCGCACCGCGCGCGGACCGCGCGGGGCGTCCCGGCGCGGATCCGCGGCCTCGCGGCGCAGCGCGAGGCCCAGGGGCACGCGCTGGCCGGTGACGGCGCCGCCTGCATGCGCGGCCTCGACCGCGCCCGCGGGCTCCTCGCCGCCGACTCCGGGGAGGCGGTGGCCGGGCTCGGGTCCCGGAACCTGCCCGACCCGGTGGCCATGGTCACCGGCTGGTGCCTGTTCGAGCTGGGCCGGCCGCGCGACGCCGCCGCGATCCTGGACGCCGAGGTGGCGCGCATCCCGCCGGAGGCCCTGCGGTCCCGCGCGCGGTTCGGGGTGCGGCGGGCGCTGGCGCACGCGGCGGCGGGCGAGATCGACCACGCCTGCGCGCTGACGGCCCCGCTGCTGCCCGTCGCCGACACCGTCGGCTCGGCGACCATCGCGACCGACCTGCGGCGGCTGGCCCGGACGCTCGGCCGCCGCCGCGACCACGCGCCGGTGCGCGAGCTGTACCCGGCGCTCACCGCGTCCCTGCGGCCCGCGGAGACCTGACCCGGCGGGAGCCCGCGCGCGTCCCGCGCGTCCCGCGACGCTCACCGGCCCCCCGGGGCCGCACCACCACCGAACCACGGAACGGAGCACCCCATGCCCGAGATCTTCATCAACTACCGCACCGGCGACGGGGAGAACGTCGCCGCCTTCCTCGACCGCGAGCTGTCCGCCCGCTTCGGCTGGGAGACGATCTTCCGCGCGAGCAAGTCGATCCCGTTCGGCGACGACTACCGGCGGGCCCTGCTGGACGGCGTCCGCCGCAGCGACGCGCTGCTCGCGCTGATCGGCGTCCGCTGGCTGGAGGTCCTGGAGGACGGCCGGCGCCGGATCGACCACCCGGACGACTGGGTCCGCCGGGAGATCATCGAGGCGTTCGACAACGGTGTGCGGGTGATCCCGGTGCTGCTGAACAACGCGCACCTGCCGACGTCCGACCTGCTCCCGCCGGAACTGGAGAACCTGGCCTACTGCCAGCACACCCGCCTGGACGCCCGCAACCTGGACGCCGACCTCGGCCGGCTCGCGCGCGACCTCACCAAGATCGTCCCGGGCCTGGAGGAGGTCGCACCGGCGAAGCCGGAGCCCGAGCCCGAGCCCGGGACGCACGCCGGGCCGCAGTTCATCAACAACGACAACACGCGCGTCGGGTTCGAGGCGGGCGTCGTCCGCGAGGCGAAGATCGGCGCCGACTTCTTCCGCGACGGGGACGGCCGCACGGGCTCGGGAGACGGGCGGTGAGCCCGTCCGCGCGCCGTTCCCGCGCGCGCGAGGCGTTCGAGCGGGTCGAGGACCTGGTGAACGGCGCGGGCCGCACCGGCTCGCGGCGGGCGCCCGAGTCCGAGTCCGGGTCCGGGTCCGGGTCCGGGGCCCGGTTCGTCAACAACGACAACACGCGCGTCGGGTTCCAGGCGGGCGTCGTCCACGAGGCGAACATCTACGTCGCCCTCGACGACGACGAGCCCGACCGCAGGATCGAGGTCGCCGAGAACTGCCTCGCCGGCGACATGCCGCGCCGCGCCGAGGAGCTGCTCGGCGAGCTCGTCGCGTCGGGGCGGCTCGCCGACCCGCGCTGGCGGCACCTCGCCTGCCGCGCCGCGTACCGCTGGACGCTGGCCGTGCTGAGCGACCGCCCGATCGGGCGGCTGGACGACGACCGGCTCCGCGACGTCGACGCGGCCCGCACGTCCGCGCTCGGCGGCCCGGACGACGAGTGGCGCCGGGCCCTCGACGTCGTGTACCGGCTGCTCGCCCGGCTGCTCGCCGAGGACCGGACGGGCGAGCACGGCCCGGGCGTCCTCGACGACGTCCTCGCCGAGTTCGACCGGCTGCCCGAGACGCGCCGGGAGGAGATCCACCGCCACCTGGACCTCCTGATGAGCGGCGTCGCGCAGGACCGCGTCGACGCCCGCCGCGCCGCGCTCGTCCGCGCCCGGCGCAACGGGAACGGCCGCGAGGCGCGGGTGTGGAAGTTCTTCGAGCCCGTCCCGGCGGAACCGCGCCCCCTGGACGCCCGCCCCTTCGAGCCCGGGCTCTTCCGCTGGGCGCTGGCGGTCTGCGGGACGATCCTGGCGGCCGCCGGGCTCACGGTGGCGTTCGTGATGGTGGTCCAGATGAGCACGCGGGCGGCGATCACCGCGGGCGTGCTGCTGCTCGCCTCCGCCGGGCTCGGCTGCGCGTTCGCGCCGCGGCAGGCGCCGCGCCGCCACTCGCCGTTCCCGGCCCGCAGGCCGGTGGACGTGCCGACGCCGTTCAGCCGCCACGTCGCCCACCGCGTCGAGGCGGAGTTCGACAAGCGCGCCCCGGACGGGGTCGTCGAGCGGTCCGCGTGGACGCTCGGCACGCGGCAGCGGCGGTCCACCCTCGCCACCGAGGTCGCCAACCTGTACGCCGAGCCGAAGGTGGAGGCGGGCGCGATCGACTGGCTGATCGCCTGGCACGCCAAGGAGGCCGCGCGGGAGTGGAGCGAGAACGGCGGCCGGGCGCGGCTGCGGCGGCTGCCCGCGCGGCTGCTCACCATCGCCGAGATCATGATGGTCACCTACGCGGGGCTCACCCTGCTGACCACCGCGTCGCTCTACCACCCGGACATCGCGCTCGTCATGCTGGCGTGGGTCCTGGTCGGCGCCGTCCTCGCCGCCTTCGGCCGGGTGGACGTCCTCGTGGTGGCGCGGCTGCACGCGGGGCGCGCGGAGAAGGCCGCCGACCGGCGGCTGCGGGCGGAGCGGAGGGCGTACGCCGAGCGGGTCGCGCTGCTCCGCGACCGCCCCACCGACGGCGAGATGGCCCGCTGGCTGGACTTCGACAAGATCTACCTCAAGTCGCTGGCGATGAACCAGTACGGGCTCGGCAGCCGCGACGTCCTCCAGCACGCGTTCATCACCGAGGCCGCGCCCGCCGCCCGCCGCGCGCGCGTCCACCGGGGGCCGCCGCGCTTCTCGGCCTACACGGTGTGGGTGTTCCTGCTGACCGAGGCGGGGGTGCGGCAGGTGTCGGTCCACCTCGACTTCCCGACGGGCATCGCCAAGGACCAGCACCGCAGGGCGTTCCGCTACGACGCGCTCACCGCCGCCGAGGTCGTCGAGCGCGGCATCCGCTTCGACGACGGCCGGCGCCGGCCGATGCTGCCGCAGGCGGACGGGCGCGCCGAGCCGGACCGGTCGTCGTTCATCTACGACCAGCTGTTCCGGCTCACCCTCGGCAGCGGCCACCAGGTGGACATCCGGGTGGAGCACCTGGACGCGTGGCTCGCCCGGGACGCGGACCGGCGGGCCGACGGCGGCGACGACGACCTGCCGCCGCCCGGGGACACCGACCTGAGCGGCGCGCTCGGCCTGCTGGAGGCGGTGGCGGCCGACGGGCGCGACTGGATCAGGCAGGCCAAGGACCGCCGCCGGCGGCGGCTCCGCCACGAGCACGACCGCCCCGCCCCGGGCGGGGGCCCGGGCTCCGGCCGTCCGCGGCCCGGCCCCAACGGGGCGCAGGCGCCCGGCCCGCGGCCCGCCCCGGACGCCGACCCGCTCGGACACGGACGGGAGATCCTCTGATGCGGTGCCGCTACTGCGACAACGACAACATCGTGACCCGCCCGGTCTGCACCCACTGCGGTGAGGAGCAGCCCGAGCAGCCGGACGTCCCCGGACCGGACGAGGACGGCGCGGCGCGGGACGGGGCCGAGCCGTCGGCCGTCGCCGAGACGTGGAAGAGCGTGGGCGTGGCGGTGGTCATGTTCGTCGCGCTCGTCTGGGGCGGCCGGTTCACGGTCACGAACTGGCCCGAGACGTACGAGGCGCCCGAGGCCGGGGCGGCCGCACCGGCGGCCACCGGCGACCCGGCGATCGGCGGCGACCCGGCGATCGGCGGGGAGGTCCCGGAGGCGTCCTCGGCGGCCCCGGGCGTCCCCGCGGCCGACCTCCTCGCCGAGATCCAGGCGACCCGGTCGCGGCTGCCGGACACCCTGGGCGACTGCGTCACCCTCAACTCCGACCTGCCGGTGCTGCGGGAGGTGACCGAGGAGCGCAGGGCGCAGGCGGAGAGCGCGGCGAGCGCCGACTTCGGCGCCGCCGCGGACGCGGACGCCCTGCGGAGCGCGCTCATGGAGATGACGCGGGCGTCGCTCGCGGCCGACGAGGAGTACATCCGCTGGGCGGAGAGCTTCGTGGCGACCGACGCCTGCTCGCCCGCCTCGGCGGACGGGGGCGTCGCGTCCGCGAACACCGCCGCCGAGAACGCCAAGCAGGCGTTCGTCGTGCTGTGGAACGCGAACGCCGAAACGCAGGGCGGGCCGACGTACACGTGGTCGGACTTCTAGGGGCACGTCCGTCCGGGACTCCGCGGGGGCGGGTCCCGGACGGACGCCCGTCACGAGAGGCGCCGGCGGACCCAGAAGAAGCAGAAGCCCGCGAGGCCGGCGGTCAGGGCGGCGAAGACGCCCGTCTCGAGCCACTGGAACGCCCAGAAGCGGTCGCCGGAGTGCTGCCTGACGTGCTGCTTGTAGCCGAGGCGGGCGATCTCGGCGAAGCACTCGTCCCCGGGCCCCATCCGCTCCACGAGGTCCTCCGCCGGCCGCGGGGCGCACGCTCCGGCGGCCAGCGACTGCGGCAGCCCGGCCACCTCGCGTCCCGACGCGTCCACCGGGTGGTTGGCGAGCATCCACCCGCCCGGATCGTCCGGCCTCACCTTCACCTGCACGTTGCCCCCGGTCACGATGAACTGCTGCAGGTTGTCCCGCGTGATCGCGACCGTGGACTCCTCGGCCGGGAGCAGGTGCGGACGGACCAGCATCGGCATCGCGACCTGCACGGCCGCGAAGACGGCCAGGGTGACCGCCATCGCGGGCAGCGTCCGGCGGGCGAGGACGCCGACGGTGACGCCGAGCGTGAACGCGAACGCCGCGTACGCCATCGGGACGATGCCGCGCGCGGCGAACGGCATCGGATCGAGCCGGTGGAACTCGGCGCTCGCCGCCTGCTGCACCGGGTCGGACCACCAGGCCGCGGCGAGGACGGCGCCCTCGGTGACGGCCACGGCGGCCGCGCCGACGACGGCGAGCTTGACCGCGAGCCAGCGGGTCCGGGTGATGCTCTGGTTCCAGACGAGCCGGTGCGTGCCCGTTTCGAGTTCGCGGGCGACGAGGGGGGCGCCCCAGAAGGCCCCGAGGAGGGCCGGGACGGCCAGGACGAGCAGGATCAGCGCCTCGAAGAAGAACTGGTAGTCGTCCCGGAACAGCTCGTTGAACCGTTCGCAGTCGCCGCTCGTGCCGCAGGAGGCGAGGCCGGTCGCGTACTCGTCCGCGAGGCCGGGGCCGGTGAGCGCGAGGACGGCCGCGAGCGCGGCCAGCGCGGCGAGGCCCGCCGCCGCGGGCGCGCGGAATTGGCGGAGCGTCAGCCAGATCATCGGACGGCCTCCAGCGGTGCGCGTTCGGGCTTGCGGTCCATGTAGGCGAGGACGAGGTCCTCGAGGGTGACCCGCCCGACCGTCCACGCGGGGTCGAGGACCGGGCCGTCCGAGCGGACGAGGAACGTGCTCTGCCGGTCGGTGTGGCTCTCGGACACGACGTGCTGGTCGTCCGGCAGCCGCGCGGCGTCCCGGCGCGGCCCGCTCAGCCGGTGGTGGGACGCGAGCAGGTCGTCGACGTCGCCGCTCACCTGCACCCGGGACGCGGCCAGCACGATCAGGTGGTCGCAGACCCGTTCGAGGTCGGACACCAGGTGCGACGACAGGACCACGCTGAACGCGTGCTCGGCGACGGCCTCCATGAGCCCCTGCATGAACTCGCGCCGCGCCAGCGGGTCGAGGGCCGCGACCGGTTCGTCCAGGATCAGCAGCTCGGGCCGCTTCGCCAGCCCGATCGTCAGCGCGAGCTGCGCGCGCTGCCCGCCGGACGCCGTCCGGCGCGCTGCGACGGGTCGAGGCCGAGCCGGTCGATGCGCTCCCGGGCCAGGCCGGCGTCCCAGCCGGGGTTGAGGCGGGCGCCGAGCCGGAGGTGCTCCTCGATGGTGAGGCGCGCGTACGTCGGGGTGTCCTGCGCGACGAACCCGACCTTCGCGAGCTGCGCGGGCCCGCTCGCGGGCCGCCCGCCCACCACCGTGATCTCGCCCTCGGTCGGCGCGAGCTGGCCCGCGGCCAGGCTGAGCAGCGTCGTCTTGCCCGCGCCGTTCGGGCCGACGAGCCCGACGACCCTTCCGGTCGGCACGTCCAGCGTGCAGTCCGACAGGGCCGGGCGCTTCCCGTAGCTCTTGCCCAGGCCCCGCGCCCGGATAACGGCGGTCATGCTACGTCCTCCTGTGCGGCGGCCCGAAAGGTGTCCGAGAACAGGGCCTCGATGCTCTCGTCGTCCAGTCCGGCGAGGCGCGCCTTGGCGAGCCACCGGCGCAGGTCCTTGCGGAGCTCCCCGTGCGCGGCGAGCGACGCGTCCGCGAGCGTCCGGGTGACGAACGTGCCCACCCCGGGACGCGCGGCGACCAGCCCCTCGTGCTCCAGTTCCCGGTACGCCTTGAGCACCGTGTTCGGGTTGATGGCGAGCTGCGCCACGACGTCCTTCACGGTCGGGAGCCGGTCGCCCTCCCGCAGCAGCCCGAGCCGGAGCGCGTGCCGCACCTGCCGGACGAGCTGCTGGTACGGCGACACCCCCGAGCCGGGGTCCAGATGGAACTCGATCACCTCGAAACTCCATTCATCTAGTTCCCTAGTACTTTAAGACTCTCATACATCTCGGGCGGGCGCCGCGGTACGCCTTGCGGGGGGCGTGCGGGCCCTGCACAGTGGCCGGATGGTGACTGCCGAACTGCGCGGGCTGACCGTCCACATCGACACCGGCCGGTGGGCCGAGACGGTGCTCGACGCCGTCGACCTCGACGTCCCGGCCGGGCGGATCACGGCGCTGCTCGGCGAGTCCGGCTGCGGCAAGTCGATGGCCGCCGCGGCGCTCGCGGGCCGGCTGCCGGCGTCCGCGCGCAGCACCGGGCAGGTCCGCGTCGGCGGCGCGGTCGTCCAGGACGGCCGGTGGCGCGAGCTGCGCGGCCGGACCGTCGGGCTGGTGCCGCAGGAGGGCGTCACGGCCTTCGACGCGGACGAGACCGTGGGCGCGCAGCTGCGGAAGCTGGAGCGCCGGTACGGGCGGTGGAGCCTCGATCGCGCGTGCGCGGCCGCCAGGTATCCCGCCGAGTTGTTCGACCTCTACCCCCGCCAGCATTCCGGCGGCCAGATCCAGCGGGCCGCGCTCGCCGCGGCGCTGCTGCCCGCCCCGGACGTCCTCATCGCGGACGAGGCCGCAGCGTCGCTCGACCTCGAGACGGCGTACGAGGTGTGGAAGACCCTCCGCGCGTACGCCGACGGCGGCGCGGCCGTCCTGGCGGTCACGCACGACGTGCCCATGCTGACCGCGACCCGCGTCGCCGACCGCGTCGTGCTCATGCGCGCCGGCGGGGTCGTCGCGACGGGCACGCTCGCCGAGCTGGCGGCCCTCCCCGACCCCTACGTCCGCGGCTTCTTCCACCCGACCGGCCCCTGACGGCCGCCCCGGCGGTTGACGCGCGCGGGGCACGGGCCCTACGTTTCTTTCAACCAATGAGTTGAAAGATGCAGGATGACCACGGACACGCTGCCCCGGGTCTTCGCCGCGCTCGCGGACCCGACCCGCCTCGACATGGTGGCCCGCCTCGCCGCGGGCGACGCGACCGCGAGCGAGCTGGCGGAGCCGTACCGGATGTCGCTCCAGGCCGTCTACAAGCACCTGCGGGTGCTCGAAGGCGCCGGGCTCGTCAGCCGGCCGCCGGGACCGCAGCCCCGGCCGGTGCGCCTGGAGGCCGGGGCCCTCGACCTGATGGACACCTGGATCGAGCGCCACCGGCGCCGCCTCGAGGCGCGCCACCGGCGCCTCGACGCCGTCCTGGCGGAGATGGAGGGAGACGACGATGGAGACGGTCATCGAGGCCGTCCCGGACCTGCCGGTGATCCGGACGGCCCGTGACTTCGCGGCGCCCCCCGAACGGCTGCTGCGCGCCCACACCGATCCCGACCTGTTCGCCCGGTGGGTGGGGCCCGACCGGACGAGCACCCGCATCGAGCACTGGGACGCCCGCACCGGCGGAAGCTGGCGGTACGTCTCCGAGCACGACGGCGCGGAGTACCGGTTCTACGGGTGCTTCCACGAGATACGGCCGGACCGCATCGTGCAGACGCTCGCCTTCGACGGCGACCCCGACCGGGTCGCCCTGGAGACGCTGTGGTTCGAGGCCCTGCCGGAGGGGCGCACGCGGCTGCGCTCGCAGTCGCTGGTCGACAGCTTCGAGCGCCGCGACGCGTTCCTGCGCGGCGGCATGGCCGCCGGTCTCGACGAGGGATACACAAAACTGGAGAGGATGCTGACCGATGGCACTGCCTGAGCACCCTGCCGAACGGCACCGGCAGGTCGCGGGCCTGTTCACCGAACGCGTCGGCGGCACCCGGTCGTGGGACGCGCCCGCCCCGGTCGCCGGCTGGACCGCCCGCGACGTCGTCCGCCACCTGACCGAGTGGTTCCCCGGGTTCCTGGCGTCCGGCGCCGGCATCGAGCTGCGCCGCGGACCGTCGGTGGACGACGACCCGGTCGCCGCGTGGCGGGTCCACCGCGACGCGGTGCAGGAGGTGCTGGACGACCCGGAGACCGAACGGCGGGAGTTCGCGAACCCGCACATCGGCGAGCTGCCGCTGGCGACCGCGATCGACCGGTTCTACACCGCCGACGTGTTCATGCACACCTGGGACCTCGCGCGGGCCACCGGCCAGGACGACCGGCTCGACCCCGGTTTCTGCGCCGAACTCCTCGCCGGCCTGGAGCCGATGGAGGAGGTCCTCCGGTCGTCCGGCCAGTACGGCCCGCGCGTCGAGGTGCCCGCCGACGCGGACGTCCAGACCCGGATGCTCGGCTTCATCGGCCGCGACCCGTCCTGGCGGGGCCGCTGAGGCGGGCGGGTCAGCGGGTCACCGGGGTCTCCCGCCCGATGCGGGACAGCTTCTCCGGGTTCCGCACGATGTAGAGGCCGGTGACCAGGCCGTCGTCGATCCGCATCGCGACGACGTTGTCGATCTCGCCGTCGATTCGGACGATCAGCGCGGGGCGGCCGTTGACCTGCACCGGCTCGAAGGACGGCGCGCCCTCGAGCCGGGGCAGCCCGGCCTCCAGCAGGCGGGCCACCTTGCGGGCCCCCACGATCGGCCGCACCACGGCCTGCCGGACGCCGCCGCCGTCGCCGAGCAGGACGACGTCCGGCGCGAGCAGGTCGACGAGGCCCTGCAGGTCGCCCGTCTCGAGCGTCCGCCGGAACGCGTCGATCGCGGCCTGCGACTCGGCCGGGGAGACGGGGGTGCGCGGGCGGCGGGCGGCGACGTGCGCGCGCGCCCGGTGGGCGATCTGCCGGACCGCTTCCCGGCTCTTGCCGACGGCCTCGGCGATCTCGTCGTAGCCGAGGTCGAACACCTCGCGCAGCACGAACACCGCGCGCTCGGTCGGGCCGAGGGTCTCCAGGACCAGCAGCATCGCCATCGAGACGCTCTCGGCGAGCTCGACGTCCTCGGCCACGTCCGGCGAGGTCAGCAGCGGTTCGGGCAGCCAGGTCCCGACGTAGGACTCCTTGCGGCGGCGCAGCGTCCGCAGCCGCATGAGCGCCTGCCGGGTGACGATCCGGACGAGGTACGCGCGCGGCTCCCGGACGGCGGCGAGGTCGACCTCCGCCCAGCGCAGCCACGTCTCCTGGAGGACGTCCTCGGCGTCGGCGGCGGAGCCGAGCATCTCGTAGGCGACGGTGAACAGCAGGTTGCGGTGGACGACGAACGCCTCGGTGGCCGGGTCCGCGGGGTCGGGGAGCGGTGCGTCGGTGTGCGGCTCGCTCATGGTCGGCTCCTGCCCGTCTCGGCCTCCTCGTGCACCCACAAGGTGCCGGTGCCCGCCGATCCGTGACGTCCCGGGGCGGTGGCATACGTCACATCGGTGCGCCGTCACGGGGTGCGTGCCGCCGGCATCTCGTGGTCGTCAGGACGCCGCGCGGACCCTCCGCGCGGTGCGCGCCCATCAGTGGGGAGCATGCCATGGAGGCCCGTTTCAACCTGTTCGACAGCGCGACCGCGGCGAAGTTCGCCAAGCGGGTGCACGCCGCGGGCACCGTCCTCGAGCAGTCGTCGCTGCCGAAGGCCGTCCGGGAGCTGGTGATGCTGCGCGTCAGCCAGATCAACGGCTGCGCGATGTGCATCGACATCCACACCAAGGAGGCCGCGGCCGCCGGGGAGGACGCCGTCCGGCTGAACCTGGTCGCGGCGTGGCGGGAGGCGACGGTGTTCACCGAGGCCGAGCGGGCGGCGCTCGCGCTCGCCGAGGAGGGCACCCGGATCGCGGACGCGGGCGACGGCGTGTCCGACGCGACGTGGGCGCGGGTGCGGGAGCACTACGACGACGACCAGACCGGCACGCTGATCGCGGTGATCGCGATGATCAACGCCGCCAACCGGATGAACGTGATCGTGCGCACCCCGGCCGGCTCCTACGCGGCCGGCATGATCGCGACCGCGCTCGACTGAGCGGGGCCGGACGGCCCGGGCCCGTCACCCGTCCCGTCCCGCGCCCCGGGACGGGCGTGCGACATGGAACTCGGGCCCGGTGAACCCGCGCCGCCGGAACGCGTCCCGCACGGCGCTCTCGACGGCCCGCCGGCCGGCCCGCTCGACCAGCGCGATCACCGAGCCGCCGAAGCCGCCGCCGATCATCCGGGCGCCCAGCGCCCCGGCCGCGAGCGCGGCCTCCACGGCCGTGTCGAGTTCGGCGGCGGACACCTCGTAGTCGTCGCGGAGCGAAACGTGGGAGGCGGTGAGCAGCGGGCCGATCTCCCGCACCCGTCCCGCGCGGAGCGACTCGACCGCGGCGAGGACCCGGGCGTTCTCCCGCACGACGTGCCGGACCCGCCGCGCGGCCACGGGGTCGGTGAGGCGGGCGAGGGCGCCGTCCAGGTCGGTCACGTCGCGCAGGTCCGCGACGCCCAGGGCCCGCGCCGCCGCGGCGCAGGTCCGGCGGCGCGCGCCGTACTCGCCGTCCGCGTGCCGGTGCGGCGACCGGGTGTCGACGACGAGGAGGTCGAGCCCGCCGGACGCGAAGTCGCACGGGACGGGCTCGGCGGTCAGGTGCCGCGCGTCCACGAGGAGCGCCCGCCCGTCCGCGCCGTAGAGGGACGCCATCTGGTCCATGACGCCGGTGGGCGCGCCGACGTACTCGTTCTCCGCCCGCTGGACGACCCGGACGAGCTCGGCGCGGTCCGCCTCGACGCCGTCGAGGCCGGTCAGGGCCAGCGCGACGGCGCATTCGAGCGAGTGCGAGGAGGACAGGCCCGCCCCGCGCGGCACGGTGCTCTCGATGCGCAGGTCGGCCCCGCCCGGCGCGGCCCCCGCGCGGGCCAGCGCCCACGCCACGCCCGCGACGTGCGCGCCCCACCCGGTGACCTCGCCCGGGACGGTCGCGGCGGGGAACTCGACCGCGCCGTGCCCGTCGGACACCGCCGTGATGCGGCCGTCGCCGCGCCGCCGGGCGTGCACGACGGTGCGCTGGGCGAGCGCGAACGGCAGGGCGAAGCCGCCGCTGTAGTCGGTGTGCTCGCCGATGATGTTCACCCGTCCCGGCGCGGACCACACTCCGCCGCGCACGGTTCAGACCTCCCGCAGGCGGCGGGCCACCTGCTCCGGGACGGTGTCGGTCACGAACGCCCCCATTCCCGACTCTGACCCGGCGAGGTACTTCAGCTTGTCCGCCGAACGCCGGATCGAGAACATCTGCAGGTGCAGGTACCCGAGGTCGTCGGGGTCGTCGACCGGTCCCTGGTGCCATGCGGCGATGTACGGCAGCGGCGCGTCGTAAAGCCGGTCGAACCGCGCCAGCAGGTCCAGGTAGAGCGAGACGAACGCGTCGCGTTCCGCGCCGTCGAGGCCGGGGATCGTCTTCACCCTCCGGCGCGGGTACAGGTGGACCTCCACCGGCCAGCGCGCCGCCGCCGGGACGAACGCCGTCCAGTGCGCGTTCTCCGCGACGACCCGGACGCCGGCGCGGCGCTCGGCGCCGAGCACGTCGGTGTGCAGGTCCCCGCCGGTGCGGCGGCGGTGGCGCGCGGCCGCCCCGAGCATGCGGGACGTCCGCGGCGTCGTGAACGGGTAGGCGTAGATCTGGCCGTGCGGGTGGGACAGGGTCACGCCGATCTCCTCGCCGCGGCTCTCGAAGCAGAACACCTGCTCGACGCCCTCGACGCGGGACAGCGCGGCCGTGCGGTCCGCCCACGCGTCGACGACCAGCCGCGCGTGAGCGGGGGAGAGGTCGGCGAACCGCGCGGAGTGGTCGCTGGAGAAGCAGACCACCTCGCAGCGGCCCGTGCCCGGGCGGATCTCGACCAGCGGACGGCCGCCGGGGCCGTCCAGGGCGGCGCCGTCCAGGGCGGCGCCGTCGAGAACCGCGCCGGTCGACAGGCTCGGGAAGCGGTTCTCGAACACCACGACCTCGTAGTCGTCCGCGGGGATCTCCGTGCGGCGGCCGTCCGCCGAGGGGCACAGCGGGCACGCGTCGGGGGGCGGGAGGAACGTCCGGTCCTGCCGGTGCGACGCCATCATGACCCACTCCTCCAGCAGCGGGTCCCAGCGGATCTGCGAGGCCGTGCTCACCGGCGGCAGCGGCCGCGGGTCGGCGGCGGCCCGCCGCGCGCCGGGGGCGAGGTCGAAGTAGATCAGCTCCCGTCCGTCGGCGAGCGTCGTGGCGGTCTTGTGCGGGGTCATGGTTCCTTGTGGTGGGTAGCGGCGACCGTGCGGAACCCGGCGTTCCCCATGGACGAGTCCGGAGTGTTCGAGGAGCGGGCGGCGTTGCGGTACCGGTTGCAGTAGGAGTCGTGGCAGAGGTAGGAGCCGCCGCGCAGGACCCTGGCCGTGCCCCGGTCGGGGCCCGCGGGGTTCTCGCTCGGGGACGTCCGGTAGTAGGCCGGGTCGAACCAGTCGGCGCACCACTCCCACACGTTCCCGACCGTCTGCCAGAGCCCGTAGCGGTTCGGCTCGTAGGACCGCACCGGCGCGGTCGTCACCCAGCCGTCCTCGGCTGTGTTGCGCACCGGGAAGTCGCCCTGCCAGATGTTGGCGCGCCACGTCCCGTCCGGTGCGAGGTCGTCGCCCCAGGGGAACCGGGCGCCGGGGAGGCCGCCCCGGGACGCGAACTCCCACTCGGCCTCGGTGGGCAGCCGGCGACCGCTCCACGCGCAGTACGCGACCGCGTCGTTCCAGCTCACGTGGACGACCGGGTGGTCGTCCAGCCCGTCGAGGCCGCTGCGCCGCCCGCCCGGGTTCCGCCAGGACGCGCCGCGCACGCCGAGCCACCACGGCGCGCCGTCGAACGGCCCCAGCACGTCCGCGGGGGGAGCGGCGAGCGCGAGGTGGAACACGGCGGAGAACCCGTACGCCTCCGCGTCGGTGACGTGGCCGGTGGCGTCGACGAACGCGGCGAAGGCGGCGTTCGTCACCGCGGTGGCGTCGATGGTGAACGGTGCGACGCGCACCTCGTGGACCGGGCCCTCGCCGTCCGCCGGGTCGCCGTCGCCGTGGTGGTCGCCCATCCGGAACCGGCCGCCGGGGACGCGGCACTGCTCGGCGGCCGGTTCGGCGGCCGGTTCGGCGGCCGGTTCGGCGGGCGGGTCGGCCGGCCGTGCCGCCCCGCCGGGCCCCGGAGCGGTCGTCCGGGACCCGGCGGGGGCGGCGTGCCGGAGGGTCGGCGCGCAGCAGGCCCCCTCGCGGGGACGGTCGGTCATGGAACGGTCTTCCGGTAGGTGGCCTCGTCCAGCCCGCTCAGCGTCGGGTCGTACCCCACTTCCCCGACGTCGTACATGGACGTCATCCAGTGGTAGAAGTTGTCGCCCCGTTCGCGCAGGAGCATGTAGAGGCGGCGCGTCAGCCGCGCCCGGACGTCCCGCATCTCGGGGTGCTCGTAGCGGTTCAGCAGCTCGTCCGGGTCCGACTCCAGGTCGTAGAGCTCGTTGACCGAGTCGGGGTTCACCACCAGCTTGTACCGGTCCGTGCGGAGCATCCGCTGGGGATACGGGAAGTGGTGCCCGTGGAACTCGCACACGATGTCGTCGTCCCACTCGGCCTCCTCCCCGCCGAGCAGGGGCAGCAGGCTGCGCGAGTCGACGGCCGGTTTCGGGTCGACGCCCGCGAGTTCGAGGATCGTCGCCGTGCAGTCGAGCAGGCTGACGAACTCGTCGCGGACCACGCCGCCGGGCCGTCCCGGCACGCGCAGCAGGCCCGGGGTCCGGTAGATGTCCTCGTACATCGCCGGGCCCTTGTCGTGCAGCCGGTGCGCCCCGGTGAACTCGCCGTGGTCGCAGGTGAAGAACACCGCGGTGTCGTCGACGAGCCCGAGCCGCCGCATGGCGTCCATGACCCGGCCGATCTGCCGGTCGATGAGCGCCACGTACCCCCAGTAGACGGCGATCAGCTTGCGCGTGGTCTCGATCGGCATCGTGTCGAACGTCCAGTGCGCGCTGTAGTTCTTCTGCACCGGGGGCTTGCCGGCGAAGGTCTCCGCGACCGACCGCGGCAGTTCGACGTCGGCCGGGTCGAACATGTCGAAGTACTCGTCCGGCAGGATGTACGGCAGGTGGGGGCCGAAGAAGTGCAGCGCCAGGAAGAACGGTTTGTCCTGATTCCGGACGTCTTCCGCGTACCGTTCGAGCATCTCGATCGCCCGGGTGGCGAGGTAGTGCTCGAACGTCGCCTCCTCGGGCTGGTGCAGCCGGGCGGCGAGCAGGTTGCCGGGGCCGCCGTTGGGCAGCGTGCCGCGGATCCGGTCGGAGATCTCGTACGGGGGCAGGCCGTTCTCGGCGAGGTACGCCAGGTAGTCGGGATGGTCGACGGGGTTGTGCCAGCCGGGCAGGTCCGGCCCGTCGAAACCGAAGTCGGCGGCGGTCTTGTCCGTGCCGACGTGCCACTTGCCGATCAGACCGCAGTTGTAGCCCTGCTCCCGCAGCGCCCGCGAGAACGTGAACTGCCCGTCGGCGAGGTCCTCGATGTAGCCGACGTTGCGCTCGTGGTTCGCGAGCAGCTTGTGCCGGAACGGCGCCTGCCCGGTCAGCAGGCTCGCGCGCGCCGGGGTGCAGATCGCCGTCGGCGTGTACCACCGGTCGAAGCGGGTGCCGCCGTCCGCCAGCTCGTCCAAGACGGGCGTCGCCGCGTGCCCGTTGCCGTACGCGCCGAGCGTGTCCGCCCGGTGCTGGTCGGTCATGAGGAAGAGGATGTTGCGCGGGTTCGTCACTTGGCGGCCGCCGTGAACAGATCGCCGGTGTAGAAGGTCTTCGGATCGACCGGCGAGTCGAGCTTGCCCGTGTCGACGAAGTACCGGGTCATCGTCGTCAGCCACTTGTCGATGGTGCCGTCCCCGGTCATCGTGTCGAGCTCCTCGGCGGAGAGCACCTTGACGTTGGCGGCGTCGGCCTTCACCTGGTCGACCGGCATGTCGAGCATCTCGGCGGTGAGCTCGATCGACTCGTCCATGTTGGCCGTGCGGTACTCCATCGCCTCGCGCAGCGCCGCGAGCAGCTTCGTCGTCTTGTCCTTCTCGCCGGAGACGACCTCGTTGCCCGCGACGAACGCGGTCGGGAAGGCCATCTCCGCCTCGAAGTCGGAGTTCTTGGCCAGCTCGGCCAGGTCCGGCACCTGCTTCTTGATCGTCGCGATGGCCGGGTACCAAAAGCCCGCGGCGTCGATCTGCTTGGACGAGAACGCCGACACGATGGTCGAGGCGTCCATGTTGACGACCTTGACGTCCTTCTTCGTGAGCCCCGCCTTCTCGAGGGCGAGGGTGAGGATCATGTCGCCGGAGGTCCCCTCGGGCACCCCGACGCTCTTGCCCTTGAGCTGCGCGAGCGAGGTGATGCCGCCCTGCGCGATGACCCGGTCGGCGTTGCCGAGGGTGTTCAACGCGATGATCTTCGCCTGGCCGGAGGCCGGCAGCCAGAACGCGCCGGGACCGATGTACCCGGCGTCGAGGTCGCCGGTGCCGAGCGCCTGGATCTGCAGCGGGCCGTTGGTGAACACCTTCGCGTTGACCTCGAGGCCGTGCTTCTCCCAGATCTTCTGGTCCTCGGCGATGGCGAGCAGGCTGGTGCCGTTGTAGTCGTTGATGTAGCCGAAGTCGACCTCGACCGCGTCGCCGCCGGAGCCGGAGCCGCAGGCGGAGAGGGCCAGCACGGCGGCCGTGCCCAGGGCGGTGGCGGCGGAGAATCTGCGTGGCAGGGACATGTCCGTTCCTCGGATCAGGCCGTTGTCGATGACGGCAGGGGGTGCTGGGAATCGGCGGCCGTCCGGCCGTCCTGGTGGTACACGGAGTTCCAGACGCGGTTGCGCAGCGCCGCGAACTCCATGCTGAGCCGGAACTCCTCCGACCGGGGGTAGGGCAGGTCGACGTCGATGACGTCGTAGATGCGGCCGGGGCCGGCGGCCATCACGATGACGCGGTTGGCGAGGAACACCGCCTCGTCCACGTCGTGGGTGATGAACAGGACGGTGCGCTTCTCCTCGCTCCAGGTGTCGAGGAGCTGCTCCTGGAGCTTCACCCGGGTGAGCGCGTCGAGCGCGCCGAACGGCTCGTCCATCAGCAGGATCGACGGGTTCCCGGCGTAGGCGCGGGCGATCGCGCAGCGCTGCCGCATCCCGCCGGACAGCATCTTGGGCAGCGCGTCGGCGAACTGCGCCAGCCCGACCAGATCGATGAAGTGCTGCGCCCGGTCGCGGCGCTCCGCCTTCGGCACCCGCGCCGTCTTCAACCCGAACTCGACGTTCTTGCGGACCGTCAGCCAGGGGAACAGGGCGTACTGCTGGAAGATGACGCCGCGCTCGGGACCCGGGCCCGAGACCGCCTCGCCGTCCACGAGCGCCCGCCCCTCGGACGGCTGCTCGAGCCCGGCCAGGATGTTGAGCAGCGTGCTCTTGCCGCATCCGGACGGCCCCACGACCGTCACGAACTCGTTGTCGGCGATGTCGAGCGAGACGCGGTCGAGCGCGGTGAAGGACTCCTTGCCGAGGGCGAAGACCTTGCTGACGTCCTGGACCGAGATCTTCGGCGGGGTGGTCATCGGCGCTCCTGCCATCCGGTGAGCTTGCGTTCGGCCAGCAGGAGCACCCGGTCCATGAGCAGGCCGAGGATCCCGATGGCGATGAGTCCCACGAAGATCGTGGGCAGGTCGTAGTACAGCTGCGCGTTCTGCATCCGGTACCCGAGGCCCTCCTGGGCCGCGATGAGCTCGGCGGCGACCAGCGTCGCCCAGGCCGAGCCCAGCCCGACCCGCATGCCGACGAGGATGAACGGGGTCGACGCCGGCACGACCACCCGCAGGAAGATGCCGAGGTCCTTGGCGCCGAGGACGCGCGCCGCGTTGATCAGGGTGCGGTCGATGTCCACCACGCCCTGGAAGGTCGAGATGACGCAGACGAGGAACGACGCCAGGAAGATGACGAAGATCTTCGGCGTCTCGCCGATGCCCATCAGGACGATGGCCAGCGGGATGATCGCCAGCGGCGGGATGGTGCGGAAGAACTGCACCCAGGGCTCGACGAGGCCGCGCACGAACCCGTACCACCCCATGAGGAAGCCCACCGGGATCGCGAGGCCGGTGCCGAGGGCGAAGCCGGCGAGCACCCGGCCCAGGCTGGCGACGACGTCCTCTTGGAGCGTTCCGTTCCCGATGAGCGTGCCGGCCTTCGACAGCACCTCGCCCGGCGTCGGGAGGTTGAGGCCCGCCGCGGCCAGCGCCCACCACAGGGCGACGCCGAAGGCGACGGACGCGGCGTTCAGCAGCAGCGGCAGCCCTTTGCGGCGCGCGCCCGCCGCCGTGCCCGAACGCCCCTTGGCGGCCGACGCGCCCGGACCGTCCCGGCCGGTGCGGCTCCCCTGGCCGCTCTGATCACTGAGCACGGCCATAAGCCACTCCTCTGCTCGTTGTCTTCCGCGCACGCTCGATCGGCGCGGTCCCGGCGGGGTTCGCCTCGGGCGCCTCCGGATAGGCCGCCAGCAGCGGCGAGCTGTGGAAGAGCGCGGCGAGGGCGCCGAGCGCGCCGTCGTCGTCGCTGAGCTCGGCCCGGCGCACGACCGGCGCGGAGCCGCCGG
The DNA here is from genome assembly GCF_003947565.1 of Actinomadura sp. WAC 06369. Classification (NCBI taxonomy): domain Bacteria; kingdom Bacillati; phylum Actinomycetota; class Actinomycetes; order Streptosporangiales; family Thermomonosporaceae; genus Actinomadura; species Actinomadura sp. WAC 06369. The sequence goes on from NZ_QHJN01000004.1 coordinate 68,379, forward strand.
GGAAGTTCGCGGCGGCGATGGCCGCGGCGGCCTCCTCCAGCAGGACGGGCGCCACCCGGGTGACCTCGCCGCCGATGACGATCTCCCCGGGATCGAGGATGAGGGACGCGGTGCCCAGCACCCGCCCGACGGCGGCCCCCGCCGCCCGCAGCGTCCGGTCCGCGACCGGGTCGCCGCGCTCCACCGCGGCCGCCAGGCCGCCGAGGTCCGCCACGGCGAGGCCGCGCTCCCGGCAGGTCCGGAGGAGGGCGGGGACCGACGCGAGCGTCTCGACGCAGCCCCGCTTGCCGCAGCGGCACGCGAGCCCGTCCGGGTCCGCGGTGACGTGCCCCAGCTCGCCCGCCAGCCCGGACGAGCCGGTGACCAGCCGCCCGCCGACGACCAGCCCGCCGCCCACCCCGTCGGAGATGCGCAGGTAGAGCAGGTTCTCGACGGAGCTGCGGCCGAAGACGGCCTCCGCGAGCGCGGCCAGCCGGGTGTTGTTGTCCACGATGACGGGCGCCCCGAAGCGCGCCGCGAACGCCACCTGCACCACCGCCTCCGGGGTGCCGTGCGCCGCCGCCTCCCGCACCGCCTCCCGCGCCGCGTCCCGCACGGTCTCCCGCGCTCTCTCCCGCGCCGCCTCCCGCGGCGGCGTCACGAGGACGCCCGGCTTCGCGCGGTACGGACCGGGCACCCCGATGCCGACGCCCTGCAGCGCGCCGAAGTGCACCCCGGACTCGGCGCTGAGCCGGTCGATGAGCCGGAACGCCAGGTCGAGCCGGACGTGCCACGGGGCGTCGTCGTACCGCTCCGACCCGGCCAGGACGATCTCGTGCGAGGCGTCCGCGACCGCGAGGCGCACCCGGCGGTGGCCGAAGTCGATGCCCATGAACTGCCCGGAGGCGGGGTCGAGGGCGAGCCGCTCGGCGGGCCGCCCGCTGCCCTCCCGCCGGTCCGCGTCGGTGTCGACGACCACGATGGCGCCGCGCTGCAGCAGGCTGCCGGTGATCTCGGAGAGGGTGGTGCGGGACAGCCCGACGGCGAGGGCGATCTGCCGACGGCTCATGGCGCCGTGCTCGCGGAGGACGCGCAGGACGCGCTCCTCGTGCGTGCGCCGTACCAGCGCGTGGACTCCAGCCGACCGTGCCATGGCGCAACGCTGGCAGCGGGCAATTTTTCCGTCAACACTCCGACAAAAAGAACCTGCGCGCTTCCGATGCGGTGCCGCACCCGTCCGCGGCACGCGTCCAACGACCTTTTTGTCGCGTGTTCACCGACGGAAAGAGTCTCTATAACGTCACCTCCCAGGCAGGGCAGCGGCGTCCTGCACGACGAAGGTGGAGTGAGCGATGACCAGCTCCGGAAACGGCCCGCACCTCGGGCGGCGTTCCCTGTTGATCGGTGCCGCCGGCTCGCTGGCGGTGGCGGCGCTGCCCGGCACCGCCGCCGCGCGGCAGCTCCCGCCGGGCGCGGCGCCGGGGCGGCGGTACCCGGCGAACTGGCCCGACCCCGAGCCCTACGGCCTCGCCGACACGCGGTCGCACCTGTGGCCGCGCCCGGACAACTCGTTCGTCCTGCCGCTCGAACTGCGCCCCCGCGACCGGGAGCGCGGCACCGTCTGGATGCGCGACACCTACGTCAACCGCTTCGTCGTCGGCGGCCGGTCGCTGTACGTCGCCACCGGAACCACCCGCGTGCCCGGTCTCGACCGCGCCGCCCCGTGGAACGACGGCCTCTTCGTGTGGGTCGCCCGGTCGCTGCGCGGCCCGTGGCGGCTGGTCGACACGACCCGGGTGCGGCCCGGCGCCGAGAAGGGCAAGGTGTGGTCGCCCGAGTTCGCCGCCGAGAACCGCCCCGGGCGGACGGTCGTCGCCCCGTGGCAGGAGTACTGGTACGACGACGAGTTCGGCAAGCGCGGCGAGGTCTGGGCGCCGGAGCTGCACTACTTCCGCGGCACCTGGTACATCGTCGCCTGCATGGGCGACCACTCCCGGAAGGTGGGCTCCTTCATGCTGAAGAGCGAGGGAGGGATCGAGGGCCCGTACCGGCTGATCGAGGGCAACCACGACAAGCCGTTCGGTGAGTCGTTCATCGGCGGGCCGAATTTCATCGAACCCGGCGCCTACCACCACATCGACGGCGGCATGTATACCGAGGACGGCGACGCGTGGCTCGTCCTGCACAACGACCTGTACGCCAGGTTCCGGGACGACATGGAGGACATCGTCCCGGCGGCCGGCCTGCCGGAGTTCCGGCAGACGCCGTACGCGCCCGAGCCGTACCTCGAAGGCGCCTACGTCTTCAAGTTCCAGGGCAAGTACTACCTCTCGCACGCCGTGTGGAACCGGACGTCGACCGGCCCGGACGGCGGCACCCGCTACGCCTACGAGCCGGGCGGCCCCGGCCGCACGCAGTACCAGTACGACACGGTCATCGCCGTCGCGGACAGCTTCGAGGGGCCGTACTCGGAGCGCTACACCGCGGGCGTCGGCATCGGCCACAACAACCTGTTCACCGACCGCACCGGGCGGCCGTGGGCGACGTACTTCCTCAACCCGAACGCCGGCTACTGGTCCGACCCCTCGCGCATCGGCGACGCCGCGGTGCCCGGGGTCGTCCGGATGGAATGGACCGGCCCCGAAGGCAACCGCCTGTACGTGAAGCGGCGCGGCCGCGGGACGGACGGCTGACGGGGGCCGTGACCGGCCTCCACAGGGAAGTCGTGACGTGCGTGTTTTGTACCGGTGACCTACTTCGGCGATGCTGAGGGCGTGTCAACGGAGACTGTTACCGGCGCCGCCGAGCTGCGCGCCTTCCTGCACGGCCTTCCGGGCGTCGACCGGGTCGGGGCCGAGGAGCGGGCCGCGCGGCTCGCGGGCCGGTCGATCAAGACGTCGGCGAAGGCCGCGGCGATCGACCTCGCGATCTCGATGGTGGACCTGACCACGCTCGAGGGCGCCGACACGCCCGGGAAGGTGCGGGCGCTGTGCGCGAAGGCCGCCCGCCCCGACCCGGACGATCCGGGCGTGCCGAGGGTCGCGGCGGTGTGCGTCTACCCCGACCTCGTCGACGTCGCGGTGCGGGCGCTGGACGGCACGGGCATCGGCGTCGCGAGCGTCGCGACGTCGTTCCCGTCCGGCCGCGCGCCGCTGGAGGCGAAGCTCGCCGACACCCGGGCGGCGGTCGCGGCCGGGGCGGCCGAGATCGACATGGTGATCGACCGGGGCGCGTTCCTCGCGGGCGACTACGCGAAGGTGGCCGACGAGATCGCCGCCGTGAAGGAGGCGTGCGGGTCCGCGCACCTGAAGGTGATCCTCGAGACGGGCGAGCTGGCGACGCTCGACAACGTGCGGCGCGCGTCCTGGCTGGCGATGCGCGCCGGGGGCGACTTCATCAAGACCTCGACGGGCAAGGTGTCCCCGGCGGCGACGCTGCCGGTCACGCTCGTGATGCTGGAGGCCGTCCGCGACTTCCGCGCCGCGACCGGGCGGCAGGTCGGGGTGAAGCCCGCGGGCGGCATCCGCACCACCAAGGACGCGATCAAGTACCTGGTGCTGGTGAACGAGACGGCCGGGCCGGACTGGCTGGCGCCCGAGTGGTTCCGGCTGGGCGCGTCCAGCGTGCTGAACGATCTGCTGATGCAGCGCCGCAAGCTCGCCACCGGGGTGTACTCCGGTCCCGACTACTTCACCCTGGACTGATCTTCATGGTTTTCGAGTACGCGCCCGCGCCCGAGTCGGCGTCGGTCGTCGACATCCGCGAGTCGTACGGGCTGTTCGTGGACGGCGCGTTCACGCGCGGCGGCGGCGAGCCGTTCAAGACGGTCAACCCCGCGGACGAGACCGTGCTGGCCGAGGTCGCCTGCGCCGACGAGCGCGACGTCGACCGGGCCGTGAAGGCCGCGCGGAAGGCGTTCGACAAGGTGTGGGGCCCGATGCCGGGCGCCGAACGCGCCAAGTACCTGTACCGCATCGCCCGGATCGTCCAGGAACGGGCGCGGGAGCTGGCGGTGCTGGAGTCGATCGACAACGGCAAGCCGATCCGGGAGTCCCGGGACGTCGACGTGCCGCTGGTCGCCGCGCACTTCTTCTACTACGCCGGATGGGCCGACAAGCTCGGCCACGCCGGGTTCGGCGCCGACCCGCGGCCGCTGGGCGTCGCCGCGCAGGTCATCCCGTGGAACTTCCCGCTGCTGATGCTCGCCTGGAAGATCGCCCCCGCGCTGGCGTGCGGCAACACCGTGGTGCTCAAGCCCGCGGAGACGACGCCGCTGACCGCGCTGGTGTTCGCCGACATCTGCCGGCAGGCCGAGCTGCCCCCGGGCGTCGTCAACATCGTGACGGGCGCGGGCGAAACCGGACGCGCGCTCGTCGCCCACGGCGACGTCGACAAGGTCGCGTTCACCGGGTCCACCGAGGTCGGCAAGGAGATCGCGCGGACGGTCGCCGGGACGCGCAAGAAGCTCACGCTCGAACTCGGCGGCAAGGCCGCGAACATCGTGTACGCCGACGCCGCGCTCGACCAGGCCGTCGAGGGCGTCGTCAACGGGATCTTCTTCAACCAGGGGCACGTGTGCTGCGCGGGCTCGCGGCTGCTCGTGCAGGAGTCGGTCGCCGACGAGCTGCTCGACCGGCTGAAGGCCCGCATGGCGACGCTCCGGGTCGGTGACCCGCTCGACAAGAACACCGACGTCGGGGCGGTGAACTCGGCCGCCCAGCTCGCGCGGATCCGCGAACTGGCGGCGTCCGGCGAGCAGGAGGGCGCGGTCCGCTGGTCGCCGCCGTGCGACCTGCCCGACCGCGGCTTCTGGTTCGCGCCGACCGTGTTCACCGGCGTCGCGCAGTCGCACCGCATCGCGCGGGAGGAGATCTTCGGGCCCGTCCTGTCGGTGCTGACGTTCCGCACGCCGGACGAGGCCGTCGCGAAGGCGAACAACACCCCGTACGGGCTGTCGGCCGGGATCTGGACGGAGAAGGGCTCGCAGATCCTCTGGACGGCGCAGCGGCTGCGCGCCGGGGTGGTGTGGGCGAACACCTTCAACAAGTTCGACCCGGCGTCCCCGTTCGGCGGCTACAAGGAATCGGGGTTCGGCCGCGAGGGCGGACGCCACGGACTGGAGGCGTATCTCGATGTCTGAGCGGCCCGTGAAGCACGAGCGGTTGAGCGTGCGCAAGACGTACAAGCTGTACGTCGGCGGCGCCTTCCCCCGATCCGAGTCCGGCAGGTCGTACGTGGTCACCGACGCGAAGGGGCGGTTCGTCGCGAACGCCTCGCACGCCTCCCGCAAGGACGTCCGCGACGCCGTCGCCGCCGCCCGCAAGGCGTTCGGCGGCTGGTCCGGCCGCACCCCCTACAACCGCGGCCAGATCCTGTACCGGATCGCGGAGATGCTGGAGGGGCGCGGCGCCCAGTTCGCGGACGAGCTGCGCACCGCCGGGCTGTCGAAGGCCGCGGCGTCCGCCGAGGTGGACGCGGCCGTCGACCGGTGGGTCTGGTACGCGGGGTGGGCCGACAAGATCGCCGCCGTCGCCGGGTCCGCGAACCCCGTCGCGGGGCCGTTCTTCAACTTCTCGACGCCCGAGCCGACCGGCGTCGTCGGCGTGGTCGCGCCCGACTCGCCGCTGCTCGGGCTCGTGTCGACGGTCGCGCCCGCGATCGTGACGGGCAGCACCGCCGTCGTCGTGGCGTCCGAACCCACGCCGCTCCCGGCGATCACGCTCGCCGAGGTGCTCGCGACGTCCGACCTGCCCGGCGGCGTGGTCAACATCCTCACCGGGCGCCGCGCCGAACTCGCGCCGTGGCTCGCGACGCACATGGACGTCAACGCGCTCGACCTCGCGGGCGTCCCGGCGGACGCCGTCGCCGACCTGGAGGAGAAGGCCGCCGGGAACCTCAAGCGGGTGGTCCGTCCGGACGAATCCGACTGGGGTGCGGAGCCGGGAACCGCCCGGATCACCGCGTTCCTGGAGACCAAGACGGTCTGGCACCCGGTTGGGGTGTGAAACCCGAATGACGCGGAGTGTGTAGAGGGTCACGAACGGTGGAATAGACCCCCCGATCACAGGGGGGAGATCGTATGCCTGCGAAGACGAAGTCGACCAGGTCGACCAAGGCCACCGCTTCGAAGACAGGCGGCGCGAAGACGTCCTCGTCCAAGACGTCCGCGTCGAAGGCGTCCGCGTCGAAGGCTTCGACGTCCAAGGCTTCGACGTCCAAGGCTTCGACGTCCAAGGCTTCGACGTCCAAGGCGTCCGGGGCGAAGAGCACCGCGAAGAAGCCCGCGTCGCGGACGAGCGCGGCGACGAGCCGCTCGTCGTCCGCCGCCGCGACGCGGGTGACCAAGGCCGCGTCCGAGGCGAAGGCCGCCGCCACGCAGATGAAGTCGGTCGCCACGAAGGCGTCGTCGTCGGCGAAGGCCATGACGGCGATGACCGAGGCGATGACGACCGCGACCAAGGCGATGACCGACGCCGCCAAGGCGATGGACGCGGCCGCCAAGGAGATCACCAAGGAGGGCGCGAAGGCGTCGTCCGCGGCGCGCAAGACCGGGACGACGGCCCGCAAGAGCGGCACCGCCAAGTCCGGCGGCGCCCGCAAGTCGACCTCGGCGGCGTCGTCGCGCTCCCGGACGACCGCGACCGCGCGGGTGAGCCCGTCCAAGCCGGCGAAGCCGGGCGCCGCGAAGAAGAGCGCCTCGCGCGCCTCGACCACGCGCCGGAGCACGGCGTCGTCCACGTCGTCCCGCACGGCGACCGCCAAGGGGTCCGGATCATCGCGCAACCCGGCCGCCCGCGCCGTCGCCGCCGCCCGGTCCGTCGCCGCGACCGCGCCGCCCGCGGCGCCGCTCGTCGAGCCGCGCACCGGACCCGGCGGGTTCCTCAGCGGGCTCACCGGCAACGGGATCGGCCGCGGGCGCTGACCGATGAGGGAAGAGGACATCCTCGCCCGCATCGGCGAGTTCGTGGGCGAGGAGCAGGATCTGCGCGAACGCCTCCGGCGCGGCGACCTGAGCCGCGCGGAGGAGCAGCGCCGGCTGCGGGACCTGGAGGTCGCGCTCGACCAGTGCTGGGACCTGCTCCGCCGCCGCCGCGCCCGGATCGACGCGGGCGAGAACCCGGACGACGCCGGCGTGCGACCGCCGGACGAGGTCGAAGGCTACCTGCAGTGACGCGGCGCCCGCTGCGGTTCGGGCTGTCGCTCGTCCCGGACTGCGCCGACCCGCTGATCCGCACCGCGCAGGACGCCGACCGGTTCGGCCTCGACCTGCTCGGGATCCGCGACGAGCCGTACCGGCGCGGCACCGCCGACGCGCTCACCGTGCTGGCGTCCGCGCTGGCCGTCACCTCGCGGATCCGGGTGCTGCCCGCCGTGGCGTGCCTGCCGCTGCGCCCGCCCGCCGTCCTCGCCAAGGCGATCGCGACCATGGACCGGTTCAGCGGCGGACGCGCCGAACTCGGTCTCGGCGCGGGTGCGTCCGCGGCCGGCGCCGAGGCGTTCGGCGGCCCGTTCCGGTACGGCGCGTCCGCCGCGGGCGCGCTGGAGGAGGCCGTCCAGGTCGTCCGCCTGCAGTGGAGCGGCCAGGGCGGCCTCGCCTTCGGCGGCGCGCACTACCGGTGCGCGGCGCCCCAGGCCGGCCCGGCGCCCCGGCGGCACATCCCCGTCTGGCTCGGCACGGACGGGCCCCGCGGCCTCGACCTGACCGGCCGCGTCGCCGACGGCTGGCTCGCCCGCTCCGGGCGCGTCCCGCCGAAGCGCCTCGCGGACGCGCGGCGCCGCATCGACGACGCCGCCGCCCGGGCCGGGCGCGACCCGGCCGACGTCCGGCGCGGGTACGTCCTCGAGGGCTCGATCGCCCGCGAGTCGCGGGGGTTCCTGCACGGCCCGCCCCGCCAGTGGGTCCACGAGCTCACCGAACTGGCCGTGGGCCACGGCGTCGACACGTTCCTGTTCGCGGGCGCCCCGGAGCATCTCGCGCCGTTCGCGCTCGAGATCGTCCCGTCCGTCCGGGAGCAGGCCGCGCGGGAGCGCTCGGCCGCACCGGCCGCCGGCTGACCGCCCCGGGCTACATGCGCTCCGGGGTCGGGACGCCGAGGAGGTGCAGGCCGGTCTCGAGCGTGCGGAGCGTCGCGGCGCACAGGGCGAGACGGGACGCCTTCGTCGCCTCGTCCGGCGCCTTCAGCACCGGGCAGTTCTCGTAGAACGTCGTGTAGGCGTCGGCGACCGAGTACACGTACGTCGCGAGCTTGTGCGGCTCGGCGGTCGCGCCCGCCTGCTCCAGCGCGGCGCCGAAGCCGAGCAGCGTCAGCGCGAGCGCCCGCTCGGCGGGGTGCCCGAGGACGACCGGGCCGCGCGCGTCCTCCGGCGCGACGCCGCCCTTGCGGAAGATCGACCGGATCCGGGCGGCGGCGTACTGCAGGTACGGGCCGGTCTTCCCGTTGAACGAGATCATCCGGTCGAAGTCGAAGACGTACTCGCTGTCGCGCGCGACCGACAGGTCGGCGTACTTGACCGCGCCCATGCCGACGGCCTCGACGATCCGCGCGCGGGTCGCGTCGTCGAACTCCTCGACGTGCTCGATCTGGTCGAACGCGGCCCCGGCCCGCTCGACGGCCTCGTCGAGCAGCTCGGCGAGCTTGACGGTGCCGCCCGCCCGGGTCTTCAGGATTTTGCCGTCGGTGCCGAGGACGTTGCCGATCTGCGCGTGCTCGGCCGCGACGTCGTCGCCGAGCCAGCCGGCCATCCGCGCGACGGCGAACATCATCTGGAAGTGCAGCGCCTGCGGGGTGCCCACCACGTAGATCATCCGGTCGACGTGCTCGGTGTCGACCCGGTACCGGACGGTCGCGAGGTCGGTCGTCGAGTAGTTGTAGCCGCCGTCGCTCTTGCGGATGATCACCGGGAGGGGCTCGCCCTCGCGGCCGGTGAACCCGGGCGGGAACGCGCACAGCGCGCCGTCGCTGACGACCGCGATGCCCTTCTCCTCGAGTTCGGCGACGGTCGGGGCGAGCAGGTCGTTGTAGAAGCTCTCGCCCTTGATGTCGTCGTCGGTGAGGGTGACGCCGAGCCTGGTGTAGACGGCGTTGAAGTACCGCTTGGACACGTCCACGAGGACCTGCCACAGCCGCAGGGTCTCCGGGTCGCCCGCCTGGAGCGCGACCACCCGGTTGCGGGACCGGTCGGCGAACGCCGGGTCGCCGTCGAACTTCCGCCGCGCCGCCTGGTAGAACGCCGTGAGGTCCCGGACGGACGCGTCGTCCCGCGCGGCGGCGTCCTCGCCGAGGTCGAGCAGGTGCTCGATCAGCATCCCGAACGGGGTGCCCCAGTCGCCGACGTGGTTGTCGCGGACGACGTCGTGGCCGAGGAACTCGAGGATCCGGGCGATGGCGTCGCCGACGATCGTGGTCCGCAGGTGGCCGACGTGCATCTCCTTCGCCACGTTCGGCGAGGAGTACTCGACGACGACCTTCTGCGGCCGCTCGGCTTCGGGGACGGCGAGCCGCGGGTCCTCCAGGGCGCGCTGGGCCTCGGCGGCGATCCAGTCGTCGGCGAGCGTCAGGTTGACGAACCCGGGCCCGCTGACCTCGACCTTCGACACGACGCCGGCGACGTCGAGGTTCGCCACGATCTCGTTCGCCACGTCTCGCGGCTTGCGGCCCAGCTTCTTGGCCAGCGGCAGCGCCACGTTGGCCTGAAGGTCGGCGAACTGCGACGGCCGGATGACCGGGTCGTCGTCCGCGTGGGACGGTCCGAAGGCGGCGGCGAGCGCGGCCTGGACACGGGCGGCGAGTACGAGTTGCGGATCGGGCATGCACCAAGGTTATCGGCGCGGTGCCGTGGCCTCGTCATGGTTTTCACGGCACGGTTCCCGCCACCGCCCGGCGGCGGCCTCCCGCGGGTCCGGCCTACGGCCTTCCGCCGGGCGGTTCGATCGGGTCCGGCGCGGTGTCCTCGGCGGGGCGGGGCTCCGGCGGGATGTCGGCCGGGTCCGGCGGCGCCCCGTCCGGCCGCTCGGCGTTCCGGTCGTCCCCGGTGCCGTGCGACCACCGGCCGAACCGGTGGGTGCGGGTGAGCGACACCTGCTCGCGGATCCGCTCCACGATGCGGCCCGCGGCGAGCCGGTGCGCCAGCTCGCACGCCGACGTGATCGCGCGGGCCCGGGACGCGCCGTGCGCGATCACGACCGTCCCGTTCAGGCCGAGCAGGACGCCGCCGCCGTAGGTGTCGGGGTCGAGCCGGTCGCGCAGGCCCTGCATCCGGCGGCGCTGCAGCAGCGCGCCCATCCGGGCGGCGGCGCTGGCCGTCATCGCGCCGCGGATCTCCGCGAACGCCGTCCGGATCGTGCCCTCCATCGTCTTCAGCGCGATGTTGCCGGTGAACCCGTCGGTGACGATGACGTCGACGCCGCCGCGCAGCAGGTCGTGGCCCTCCACGTTCCCGGCGAACTCGATCCCGTGGTTGCCGCTCGCGAGCAGCTCGTGCGCGCGTTTGGCGAGCTTGTTGCCCTTCCCCGGCTCCTCCCCGATGGTGAGGAGCCCGACCCGGGGGCGGTCGGTGCCGAGCAGCACCTGCGCGTACGCGGTGCCGAGCGCCGCGAACTGCACGAGGCCCTCGGGTTTCACGTCGGCGGTCGCGCCGGCGTCCAGCAGGATCGTCGGAGTCGGCCGGGTGGGCAGCGTCACCGCGATCGCGGGCCGCATCACGCCCTGCTGCCCCTTCAGCCGCAGCCGGGACGTCGCCACCACACCCGCGGTGCCGCCCGCCGACACCAGCGCGGACGCCCGGCCCTGCTTGATCAGGTGGCAGGCGATGGCGATGGACGAGCGGGGCTTGCGCCAGCTCGCGAGCGCGCCCTCGCCCATGTCGAGGGCCTCGTCGGCGTGCACGATGGGGATCTCGCCGATGATTCCGTACCGGTCGAGCTCGCGGCGGATCCGCGGCGCCTGGCCCACCAGGACGAGCCGGACGCCGTGCTCGCGCACCGCGTCGACCGCGCCGGCGATGATCTCCGCGGGGGCGTGGTCGCCGCCCATCGTGTCGACGGCGATCGGCAGCGGGCGGACCGTCCGGACCGTCCCCGCGCGGCGGGCCGGCGCCGGGCGCGACGGGTCCCCCCTGCCGGACGTGCTGCCGGGCATGGTCGCTCCAGACGGGTGAGAGAGCACCGGCGCGGAATGCGGTGCTCTGCGATGATGCAGCTCAATGATGCAGTTCATCGCATGGTAGGCCGTCGATTCACCCATCTCGCCGACCGGCGCCCGGAGTGGCCATCTTCACTCGGGGCCGGCGGCCCGCCGCGGGCCCATTCCGGTCAGCCCGATTCGCCCTCCCGGCAGCCGTTGCCGATGCACGCGGCGTTCTCCACGAGCGGCCGTCCGTCCACGAGGATCGTGTAGAACGAGTCCTGCGTCTCCATCTGCCCGCTGCCGAGGACCTCGACCGGCTTCTTGTCGGCGGTGGTCCCCGTGCAGGACACGCGCAGCCGCTGCTCCGTCCAGCCCGGCACGCCGTCGCAGGTGAGCGGCCCCGCCAAGGTCACGCCGCGCCGCTCCAGTTCGGCGGCCGCCATGGCCGGCATCGCGTCGCGCATCTGCGCCTGCGTCTTGTAGGGCAGCTCCTTGCCTCCGGTCAGCAGCACGATCGCGGCGGCCGCGACCCCGCCGACCACCAGGAGGGCCGCCATGCCCGCCCCGAGGAGCGCGGCCTTCTTCCGAGTCATCTCCACGGAGCCGATATCGCCCTGCGTGCGGTGCCGTATGCGGTGAGTGGTCGGTTTTTCCTCGCCGTATGCGGATCCTTGGCCGCCGCTAACCGCAGTCGGGGCCGAGGCAGTCCGTGCGGAAGACCTCACGCTCGCCGACGGTCACGACGTACAGCTCGCGCGGATCCGGTGTGTCGGCGTCCCGCGCCACTCCCCGCACGGTGACGGGTTCGCCCGTCCGCGTCCGCGCCGTGCAGTGGACCCGGACCAGCGCGTCCGCGCCCGTCTCCGGCAGCTCGCAGTCGGGGCGGCGCTCCAGCTCGACGCCGCGCGCCCGCAGTTCACCGGCCGTCCCGTCGCTGACGGCGTTCCGGTACGCGCCCTCGGAGATCCGCTGCATCGCGTCGCACCCGGAGAGCGCGGCGACCAGCAGCACCGCCGCGGCGGCGCGCCCGGCGCGCCGGGGTCCCGCCCGCGTCACGCGGGCTCCCCGGCCGCGGCCCGGGGGGCGAGCGCCGCCCCGACCGCTTCGGCGACGGCGTCCGGACGGTCCAGGTGGATCATGTGGCGCGCCTCCGGGAGCTTCACCTGCCTGCCGTGCGGCGACATCGCGGCCAGAACCGCGTGCCCCTCCGACCACGAGCGCTTGCACGCCTCGCGCCGGACGTCGCCCAGGGCCGTCAGCACCAGCAGCGGGACGGGCGGGAACGGCCGGCGCGCGCGCAGCGCGACGAGATCGGCGGCCATCTCCCGGTAGGCGAGGTTCTCCGCGAGGACGGTGCCGAGGACCGTCCCGCGCCCGTACACCGACCGGACGGCCGCGGCCGGGGCCGGGTCGCCCGCGCGGCTGGTGCGCCGCAGCACCGCGCGCCGTCCCCGCGGGCCCGCGGCCCCGGCCGCGCCGGACAGCTCCAGCAGCGCCCCGGCGGCCGCGAAGGCGGGCGTCAGGACGGGCGAGAGCCGCACGCACGCGCGCGCGCCGTGCTCGTGGCTCGGGTCGACGAGCACCAGCGCCCGGACCAGGTCGGGACGGACGCGCGCCAGCGCCTCCGCGTGGAACGCCGCCATCGAGTGCGCGACGATCGTGACCGGGCGTCCGGCGCCCCGCTCCGCGAGCGCCGCGACGAGGGCGACGTCCCGGCGCAGCGACGGCGGGGCCGCCGCGGCGGGGCTCGCGCCGAGGCCGGGGCGGTCGAACACGGTCACCCGGTACGCGTCGCGGAGCAGCGCGACCACGGGGTCCCAGTCGAACCACGCGCCGCCGAGGCCCGAGTCGAGCAGCACCGGCGGCCCGTCCGCCGGGCCGGAGCGGACGACGTGCACCTGCTCCCGCCCCGCGTTCACGATCTCGCTCATGCCGAACCCTCCCGGGGGACGTCCCGCGCCGGGCCGTCCGGCACCGTGCCGGCGTTCGCCGGGGCGCGTGCGGCGCGCGTGCGGTCGGCGTGGAGGGCCCACGCGATCGTCAGCAGGCCGAGGCAGAGGATGCCGATCTGGAAGCGCTGCACGAGGCCGAGCCACTGCCCGTGGTACATCGCCGCGAGCGTGACGAGGGCGAACACCGACTCCGTCAGCGCGAGCAGCCAGCCCCAGCGGGCCAGCGGCGGCCACCACCCGTACCGGCGGGCGGCCAGCGACAGCAGCAGCAGCGCGGCGACCCCGCAGACGATCACGGCGCTGCTGGTGACCGAGTGGAACGCGTGCGAGAACGAGACGTGCGACGACCGTTCGCGCAGCGCGCACGACGTCTGGAGGCTCGGCGCGCAGTCGAGCGGGAAGACGGCGTCCCCGATGGCGCAGAGGCCGAACAGGCCGAGGAACGACCAGCCGGCCGTCGCCAGCGGCCGCCGCCGCAGCCGCCGCAGCGCCCCCGCGACGATCGCGAGCGTCAGCAGTCCGGTGAGGAGGTCGCCGCCACCGTACACGTACCGGAACGGCTGGTCGGCCGCCGACAGCTCGCTGACGTACCCGTCGACGGGGTCGAGCCGGGAGCCGAGCGCGTGCTCCAGCAGGAACGACGCGTAGCAGACCGCCGCCGCGCAGGCCAGGACGGCCATGTACCGGGGTGCCGCTCCGGGCCCGCCCGCGGCGTCGCGCGCCGGGCGCCCGCGCCCGCCGCGCCGCCGGCGCGCGGGCCGCCGTCCGGCGCCGCCGTCCCGCCGTTGCGCACCGCTCGCGGGGACGGCCGCGCCGACCGTTCGCCCGACGTCCGCCGAGTCCACCGCACACCCCCTAGCACCGCACGGGTCACGCCAGTATTTCCGAACATCGGGGGTGGTGTGACCTGCGCCGCGTTTCGCGGGCGCCGCGCGGCCGTCCCGCACCGTGCACGCTGACGTCCCGTAGTCGTTTACAAGGGGCCTCCGGTCCACGATCATTACCGGGTGATTTGTCGGGATCCTGACTGACCAGGCTTGCCCCGTACCGTGTATGGGGTATCAATTCGGCAGGAACCACCCCAGGACTGTTCAATAGGGGGGACTTGCCGGCCCTGTGCTCACAGTCCGTGACGGCGCGCCCCACCGGTGCGCCGTGCCCGCCGACAGCAAGGAGTACCAACGCGTGACACTGGTGAACGACGCGGCCCCCGCCATGCGATCCACCGGTCGCAAGTTCCGCGCCTTCACGGCGAAGCACCTCGACGAGCTGACCGCTCGCGCCGGGCTCTCGCCGGCGCAGCGGCTCGCGACCCGGGCGGTCGCGACCGTCCTGCCGTTCCGGACGAACGCGTACGTCGTCGAGGAGCTGATCGACTGGGCGGCGGCGCCCGACGACCCGATCTACCGGCTCGTCTTCCCGCAGGAGGACATGCTGCCGGCCGAGGACGTCGCGCACCTGTCGGACCTGCTCGCCCGGGAGGCGCCCAAGGCGGAGGTGGAGGCCGCCGCGCACGCGGTGCGGATGAAACTGAACCCGCACCCGGCCGGTCAGATGGAGCTCAACATCCCGAGCTTCGGTGACGGCAAGGTCCCCGGGATGCAGCACAAGTACGACGAGACCGTCCTGTACTTCCCCAAGCAGGGGCAGACGTGTCACGCGTACTGCACGTACTGCTTCCGGTGGGCCCAGTTCGTCGGCGAGGCCGACCTCAAGATGGCGGGCGACGAACCCGCGCAGCTCCGCGACTACCTGATCGCGCACCCCGAGGTCACGAGCGTCCTGTTCACCGGCGGCGACGCCATGATCATGGGCGAGCCGGTCCTGCGCCGCTACCTGGAGCCGCTGCTCGACCTGGAGCAGCTCGAGTCGATCCGCATCGGCACCAAGTCGCTCGCGTACTGGCCGCAGAAGTTCGTCACCGACCCGGACGCCGACGCCATGCTCCGCCTGTTCGAGCAGGTCGTGGAGTCGGGCAAGAACCTCGCGTTCATGGCGCACTTCTCGCACCCGCGCGAGCTCGAGCCGCTCATGGTCGCCGAGGCGTGCCGCCGCATCCGCGACACCGGCGCCGTCATCCGCACCCAGGCCCCGCTGATCCGCACGATCAACGACGACGCGCGGACCTGGGAGGCGATGTGGCGCACGCAGACGCGCATGGGCCTCATCCCGTACTACATGTTCGTGGAGCGTGACACGGGCCCGCAGGACTACTTCGCGGTGCCCCTGGCCGACGCCTACGACATCTTCCGGGACGCCTACAGCAACGTGTCGGGGCTCGCCCGCACGGTCCGGGGCCCGTCCATGTCCGCGACGCCGGGCAAGGTCTGCGTGGACGGCGTCCTGGAGCTGTTCGGGGAGAAGGTGTTCGCGCTGCACTTCATCCAGGCGCGGAACTCCGAGCTGGTCGGCAAGCCGTTCTTCGCCAAGTACGACCCGAAGGCGGTCTGGCTGGACGACCTCAAGCCGGCCTTCGCGGACCGCTTCCCCTTCCAGGGGTGATCCGGGCGTGGCGTGTTCGTCCCGCAGCCGCGCGGACGAACACGCCACGGTGCGTCGTCGAGTTCGGCGCCGTCACGTTCGGCGCCGTCACGTCCGGTGCGCGCGCGGAGCGGTGCGTCCCGGCGTGTAGCCGTACTCCTTCGTGAACGCGGTGATGAACGCCGACGGGCTCGCGTACCCGACGAGCGGCGCGACCTGCGTCACCGGGGTGAAGCACAGCAGCACCCGCGCGGCGCGCACCCGCAGCTTCGTGCGCCACTGCGTGTACGGCATCCCGAACTCGCGGACGAAGTCGCGCTGCAGCGTCTTCACGCTCACGCGCAGCCGCGCGGCCCACTCGTCCAGGTGCGTCGGGTCGGCGGGGTCGCGGGCCAGCGCCCGCGCCACGGTCAGCGCGGCGCCCGTCCCGGACGGCCCCCGCCCCGGCGGGGCGCCGAGCCCGGCGGTGATGCGGCGGCGCGCGGCGAGCGCGGCCGTCTCGTCGCAGTCCCGGCGGGCGATCAGCTCGATCAGCCGCGCCGCCTCCCCGTCGATCGGCACCGGCCCGGCGCGCAGCCCGGCCAGCGTCGGGGGCACCTCCCGCAGGCACATGCGGTAGACCGTCTGCCGGTCGCCCGCCCGCACCTCGTGGCTGACCGCCCGCCGCACCCAGTACGCCTCGCGGGGCGCGGTGATGAACCCCTGGGACGTCGCGAGCGGTCCGTCCGGCGACCAGTACAGCTGGTGCAGGAAGTCCTGCCGGCTCTCCCCGAATCCGATCCCGCCGGAGGAGCGGTACTTCAGCACGAGCACCCCGGCGGGTTCGCCGAGCCCGTACCCGTACTCCTCGCGCTCCTCCGGATCCCGACTCCAGACTGGCACGACCCCGTCCTCTCGCAGTCATGGCGAGGCACCAGCATCTCGCGCCGCGAGGCCGGCGTCAGCGGATCTTTCCGCAGGGTGGATGTCGGGTCGAGAAGACGCCCACCGCGGGTCAGGGGCGCTGTCGCCGAAACACCCGCCGAAACACCCGCCGAAACACCCGCCGAAACGGGCCCCGGACGGCCGTCCGGACGGCCCGGGGACGCGGCGCCCCGGGCCGGCGCGGGCGGCGCGTCAGCTTCCGTACTCGGGGACGATCACGGCGCGGGCCAGCGTGTGCGCGGTGATGTTGAAGCCCACGACCGCCGGGGAGGTGTCGGAGCCGAGGCCGAGGGACTCGACGTCCAGGGCGTGCACGGTGAAGACGTAGCGGTGCGGGTCGCCGGGCGGCGGGGCGGCGCCGCCGAACGCCTTCACGCCGTAGTCGTTGCGGGCGTGCACGCCGACCTTGGCGTCCTCCGTCCCGGCGCCGGTCTGCAGCTCGACGACCGCGGCCGGGATGTCGAACAGCGACCAGTGCCAGAACCCGCTGCCGGTGGGCGCGTCCGGGTCGAAGCACGTCACCGCGAAGCTCTTCGTCTCCGCGGGGAAGCCCGACCAGCGCAGGTGCGGGGACTTGTTCCCGCCGGAGAACCCCCAGTCGTCGAACACGTGCGCGTCCGCGAGCCGTTCGCCGTCGGCGACGTCGTCGCTGGTGACGGTGAACGACGGGACCTGCGGCAGGAACTCGTGCGGAAGCGGCGGCTTGGCGGCCATCGCGACCTCCTCGTGAGACGGATCTTCGTGTCGGTCCATCTCTACCAGCCGGGGGCCGCTCCGGTCCGCCGTCCCGCCGCTCGCTCGCCGCCCGCTACTTGCCGGTGGCTTCGGTGTAGGCGCGGATGACCTCGTCGGGCGGGCCGTCCATGTGCATCTTGCCGTCGTCGATCCACAGGACCCGGTCGCAGGTCTCGCGCACCACGTCGAGCTGGTGCGCGACCAGGAACACCGCGCCGGCCTCCTTGCGGAGCTCCTCGATGCGGCGCTTGCTCTTGGCCCGGAACTTGCCGTCGCCGGTCGCGAGGGCCTCGTCGATCAGCAGCACGTCGTGCGTCTTGGCCGCGGCGATCGCGAACCGGAGGCGGGCGCCCATGCCGGACGAGTACGTCCGCATCGGGTACTGGATGAACCCCTCCTTGAGACCGGCGAAGTTCACGATCTCCTGGTACTTCGCCTTGGTCTCCGCCGGGGACATGCCCATCGCGAGGCAGCCGAGGACGATGTTGCGCTCGCCGGTGAGGTCCTTCATCAGCGCGGCGTTGACGCCGAGCAGGGACGGCTGCCCGTCGGTGTAGACGCCGCCGCGGTGCGGCGGCAGCAGGCCCGCGATGGCCTTCAGCAGCGTCGACTTGCCGGAGCCGTTGGTGCCGATGATCCCGACGGCCTCGCCTCGGTAGGCGATGAACGACAGCCCCTTGATCGCGTGGACCTCGGTCATCGTCGGCCGGTTGCGGCGGCGGATCACGCGGGAGAAGGCGCTCGCGGCGTTGCCCTTGCCGCCCGCGCCGAACACCCGGTAGACGATGTGCAGGTCGTCCACGACGACGATCGGCTCCCGGGCGGGGTCGATCGCGACCTGTCCGCGGACCTTGGTGTCAGCCACGGCCGTAACGCTCCTCGGCACGGTAGAAGAAGTAGAACCCGCCGATCAGCATGGCCACGCCCCAGCCGACGGCGTACAGCCACAGCTGGCTCATGGACGTCATGCCCAGGCTCGTCTCCACGTAGTTCCGGTACTCGCCGAGCAGGGAGTGCCTGGCGAGTTCGAGGAACACGTACGCGGGGTTCGCCTCCAGCACCTCGGTCAGCCAGGGGTGGTCCTTCAGCAGGCTGCTGCTGTTCATGAGCTGCGGCAGGCTGAAGATGACGCCGGAGGCGTACAGCCAGGTGCGCATGACGAACGGGAGCAGCTGCGTGATGTCGCGGTTGAACGCCCCGAGCCGCGCCATCACCATGCTGATGCCCACGTTGAACATCAGCTGGAGCATCAGGATCGGGATGAACAGCAGCATGTAGAGCGTGAGTGGCTCGCCGAACGCCAGGATGATCGCGAACAGGACGATCAGCGACAGCAGCAGCTGCTGCAGTTCGACGACCGCGATCGCGAGCGGCAGCGTCGCCCTGGGGAAGTGCAGCGCCCGGATCAGCGACAGGTTGTCGCCGACCGACTTGGACCCGGCGGTGACCGACCGCTGGGTGAAGCCGAACAGGAAGACGCCGGTCACCAGGAACGGGATGAAGTCGGGGATGCCGCGGCTCAGTTTCAGCAGCAGGCCGAAGATCAGGTAGTAGACGGCCGCGTTCAGCAGCGGCGTCAGCACCTGCCACACCTGGCCGAGGCGCGAGTCGCTGTACATCGAGATGTTCTTCGCCGAGGCGAAGGCCCAGATGAAGTTGCGCCTGGCCCACACGTCTCGGATGTACTTGCGCAGCGGCGGGCGTGCCGCGCTCTGCCTCAGCCCATGCCGTGCGGCGTAGTCGGACAGCTTCTCGTTCACGTGAGGAGGCTCCGCGATCGTGCCGACCGACTCGCCACCCGGGGAACCGAGCCGTTCCGGGTGACTCATGCCGGGAAGCTTATTGCAGTCGATGTTGTCCGAGTGACGTTCGCCCGCATGTGACCCCCGATTTGAGATCTTCCCGGAATCATGTCGGCGCCTCTGGGGATACCCGGAGCATGCGCGTCAACCACTCGAGGGCTCCCTCCGGCCCGTCCGGAGCCGCGCACACCGCGTCCCGGCCCGTGTCCGCGGTCGAGCATAGACCCCGCCGTCACCGCTGGCCGTGGGTCCTGCGCCGGCTGGGGCGGGTGGACCGCTGGGCGTTCGACCGCGTCGCCGCCGCGCACCTGCCGGGCCTGGAGTACGTGCTGCCGCGGCTGTCCCGGTCCGCCGACCACGGTGTGCTCTGGTTCACGACCGCCGGCGTGCTCGGCCTCACCGGACGGCCGGGGCTGCGGCGCGCGGCGCTGCGCGGGGCCGTCGGGATCGCGGTGGCGAGCCCGGCGGTGAACGTCATCGGCAAGCACGCGTTCCGCCGGAAGCGGCCCGTCGTGGACCTGGTGCCGCCGATCCGGATCCGCTGGAAGCTGCCGACGTCGCACGCGTTCCCGTCCGGGCACTCCGCGTCGGCCGCCGCGTTCGCGACCGGGGTGGCGCTGGAGGCGCCCGCGGCCGTGGCCGCGCCCGTCGCGGCGGCGGCCGCCGGCGTCGCGTTCGCCCGCGTCTACACCGGCGCCCACTACCCGGGCGACGTGCTCGCGGGCCTCGGGATCGGCGCGCTCGCGGCGGTCGGGACGCGCCTGGTGTGGCCGCCGCGGCCCCCGGCGGCCCGCGTCGGCCCGGGCGGCGTCGAGGACGTGCGCGTCGACGCCGACGGGCGCGGGGTCGTCGCGGTCGTCAGCGCGGCGTCGGGCGCCGGGCCGCCGGGGATCCTGCCGGGCCCGGCCGACGCGGCGGCGGACCTGCTGGAGCGCGAGCTGCCCGCCGCGGAGATCGTCCGGCTCGGTGCGGACGACGACGTCGACAAGGCGTTCGGGGAGGCCGCGGCGCGCGCCGAGGTCCTCGCGGTCGTGGGCGGGGACGGGACGGTCAACGCGGCGGCGCGGGCGGCGCTCGCGCGGGACGTCCCCCTGCTCGTCGTGCCGGGCGGCACGTTCGACCACTTCGCCCGCGCGTACGGGATCGAGAGCCCCGCCGACGCCGTCGCCGCCTACCGGAAGGGACGGGTGGGGCGGGTGGACGTCGGGTCCGTGCGGGGCCCGGAGGAGGAGCAGCTGTTCCTCAACACCGCGAGCTTCGGCGCCTACACCGAGATCGTGGACCGCCGGGAGCGGCTCGAGCGGCGGCTCGGCAAGTGGCCGGCGCTCGCCGTCGCCGCCGTCCGGACGCTGCGGCACTCCCAGCCGGTCGAGCTGGACGTCGACGGGCACCGGCGGCGGGTCTGGCTCGCGTTCGTGGGGAACTGCGTCTACGGCTCGCCGGGCGCGGCCCCGTCGTGGCGGCGGCGGCTCGACGACGGCCTGCTGGACGTCCGGATGGTGGCGACGGGCCGCCGGGTGCCGCGTGCCCGCGCCGTCGCGGCCGTCCTGGCCGGGCACCTGCCGCTGATGCCGGGGTACCGGGCGTGGCGGGCCGGGGGGCTGGAGCTGTGGTCGCCCGCGGGCGGGCTGCGGCTGGCCCGGGACGGCGAGGTGTCGACGATGGCGGGGACCGTGCGGTTCGGCAAGCACGCGCGGGCGCTCGCGGTCTTCTGCCCCGGCTGACCGTGCGGGCGAAAGGCCCGAATGGTCGGGGAAGGCCCGGGTAGGGGACGGGAACACCGCGACAAGGAGGTACACGCGATGACGATGGGCGTCGACCCGCGGGAGCTCCCCGACGACGATCTGTTCCGCGAGCTCGGGCACCTGTACCAGACCCGGTTCGAGACGCTGCGCCACGCGTCCGACCAGGCGTTCGAGGAGCACACCCGGCGGACGAACGAGCTGGAGGGCGAGTACCTGCGCCGCCGTCCGGCCCGGGAGGTCGACCCCAACCGTCTCCGCGAGGGCGCCCGCGCGCGCTGACCCCCGCCCCGGCGCGCAAGTCGATTCGCGCACCATCGCGCTCGTCCCGCGCGTTCGTTTTCCGCAGAGACTTCTCGAATAGACGGTAAAGAACGCCGGTTCGTCCGACTCACCTGAGGCAGGCTCCCGTCCCGGGGTCCCGACCGGGGATCCGCGGGGGGTGTGAGCTGTGGGACGGACCCGGCGCCGTCATTACCGCCGATACCGCGCGGACCAGCGGGCGCTGCGCGACCACGTGCGCCGCTGGTGGCCGTTCGTCGCCGGCGCGCTCGTCGCCAACGGCTTCCTCGTGGCGACGTACCTGTGGGCGCCGCACGAGCCGGCCGCCGACGCGGTGCCCGCGGCCGATCCGGCCGCCGTGCGGCGGGCCGCCCCGGCCGAGCGGCCGATGAGCACGTTCACGACCCGGTTCGAGCGGGGCGAGCCGCGCGTCCGCAACATCGAGATCGCGGCCCGGCGGCTGGACGGCGCGGTCGTGCGGCCCGGCGCGACGTTCTCCTTCAACGACGTCGTGGGGCCCCGCACCAGCGACCGCGGCTACGTGCCCGCGCCCGTCATCATGGGATCCCGCCTCGTGAACGACGTCGGAGGCGGTATCTGCCAGGTCAGTTCGACGCTTTACAACGCCGTCTTCCGCGCCGGGCTCGACATCCGGAAGGCGCGCGCGCACACCATGTGGATGCCCGAGTACCCGGACGGGCGCGAGGCCGCCGTCGCCTACCCCGATCTCGACTTCCGCTGGCGCAACGACACCGACGTCCCCGTCCGCATCGACGTCCAGTACACCGACTCGTCCCTGACGGTGAGCCTGTGGGGCGAGCGGCGGTACGAGGTCCGGTCGGAGACGTCCGAACGGTACGACTACACGCCGTACTGGACGACCGTCGGGCACGGCAGCCGCTGCGTCCCCACGACCGGCCGCAGGGGGTTCGAGATCGACGTGTGGCGCGTCCTGCTGGAGGACGGCCGCAAGGTCAAGCGCGAGCGGTACCACACCGAGTACCAGCCGCAGCCCAAGGTCACCTGCGTCTGACGAGCGCCTCCGCCGCCGCCCGCGCGGTGGCCGCCGCGCCCGGATCGCCGGTCATCGCGGCCGTCACGATCGCGCCGTCCACGAGCATCACGAGCTGTGCGGCCAGTTCGTCGTCGTGCACGAGCCCGCGCAGGAACCGCCGCAGCCGCTCTTTGTGTGCGCGCGCGGCCGCGGCCACGGGTGCGGACCCGTCGCCAAGCTCCCCGTAGGCGTTGATGAACGCGCACCCGTGGAAGTCGTCGCTCGCGAACCATTCGCCCAGCCAGTCGAACACCGCGCCGACCGAGCCGTCCCGGGCGGCGACGTAGCGCTCCAGGTCCCCGGTCCAGCGCAGGTCCCGCCGCTCCAGGTACGCCGTCACCAGCGCCTCCTTGGAGGGGAACGTGCCGTACAGCCGCTTGAGCGAGACGCCCGACGCGGTCCGGACGTCGTCCATGCCGACGGCCTGGACGCCCCGGCGGTAGAACAGCGACTCCGCGGCGTCCAGCAGCCGGGTCTCGGCCTCCTGCCGCTCCATGCCCCTCCTTGCGTAGAGAACGTGCGTTCTCTACTCTACGCGGAGAACGCACGTTCTCTAGGGAGGAACCCGATGCGCCCACCGCTGCCGCCGTTCACGGAGGAGACCGCCCGCGCCAAGGTGCGGGCCGCCGAGGACGCCTGGAACACCCGCGACCCCGAACGCGTCGCGCTCGCCTACACCGAGGACTCCGTCTGGCGGAACCGCGACGAGTTCTTCACCGGCCGCGACGCCATCAAGGACTTCCTCCGCCGCAAGTGGGAGCGCGAACTCGACTACCGCCTCCGCAAAGAGCTGTGGTCCTACACCGGGAACCGCATCTCCGTGCGGTTCGAGTACGAGTGGCACGACGCGGACGGCCGCTGGTGGCGCAGCCACGGCAACGAGCAGTGGGAGTTCGCCGACGACGGCCTGATGCGCCGCCGCGAGGCGAGCATCAACGACGTCCCCATCGCCGCCGCGGACCGCCGCCTGGCGTCCTGACGGGGCCGGGGCGGCTGCTCCCGTGCCCTGTCGGCCGGGTGCGATATGTTCCAGACCTTCGTGATCACAGCTTGTGGAGGACGCCATGTACGGGTCGGGGACGCCGCCTCAGCCGCCGGGGCCGCCCGGAGCTCCCGGCGGCCCGCCCGGTCCTCCCGGCGGCCCGCCCGGCCCGCCCGGAATGCCGGGCGGGCCGTACCCCGGGCCGCCGCCGCAGGCGCGCGCCAAGACCTCGCCGTGGGTGTTCGTGGTCGCGGGCGTCGCGGCGGTGCTCGTGCTCGGCGCCGTCGTCGGGTCCGTCGTGCTGAGCGCGTCGGCGGAGCCGGACGGGCCGGTGAAGGCCGACGAGTGCGTCGGCGTCCGGTTCGATCTCCAGCAGGGCAAGAGCTCCATGCAGCGGGTGCCGGCGGCCGAGCGGGTCGACTGCGGGGACGCGACGGCCAAGGGCAAGATCGTCAAGGTCGTCGGGCCGAGCACCGGCTTCTCGTCGTCGTCGCCCGACTGCCCGGACGGCGCCGACGGCGTCGCGGCCGTCCGGGCCGACGAGAAGGCCGCGAGCGCGACCCAGGTCTGCGTGCGCAACGTCGACGGCCCCCACCCGGGCGACCCGGGGGCGGGCGGCGCGATGTTCAGCGTGGGCGACTGCGTGAAGTCGTCGATCGCGTTCGGCAGCGAGGTGGCCTGCACGGACAAGGAGTCGTACGCGAAGGTCGTCGCGCGCGTGAACGACAAGGCGGAGTGCCCGTCGACGGCGCTGGAGATCATGGAGCTCCGGTCGTTCGGCGGCGGCGAGACGCCCCGGCCCGTCCTGTGCCTGGGCGGCGAGGGGCAGATCGTGTCCGTCGGCGAGTGCATCACCGACCCGTCCTACTCGGTCGGCGGGCTGAAGACGGCGGCCTGCGGGTCGAACTCCGCCGTCGCCAAGGTCCTCGGCCGCACCCGGGCCAAGGCGGAGTGCCCGTCCGGGACGACCCACCACCTCGAAGCCGAGGACAAGGAGAAGGCGCTCCTGCCGGTCATGTGCGTCAAGAAGCTTCGGCCGACCCTCAACGAGCGGATCCGGGGCCTCGCCAGCTAGCCCCCGCCCCGGCGGTCGTCCGCCGCCTATGCCCTTTCACCTGCGGCTTCTCGGTTATCGAGGAGCCGCAGGTTCTTCTCATCCCTGGTGCAGGAGCGCACAATGAGGGTTGAGTGACGGCACGGCAGGGCGGCGGAGATGTCCGCGCGCGCGAACGTCCCGAACCCCTCGATCCCACGGCGGAACCTGGACGAGAGGGACGAACATGACCACTCATATCGATCCGGGCCTGCGGACGGAGTTCGCGGGCGAGGTGCTCACTCCCCGCGACCCCGGCTACGACGAGGCCCGGACGATCTTCAACGCGATGATCGACCGGCGCCCGGCGGTGATCGCGCGGTGCGCCAACACCGACGACGTGGCGCGGGCGATCGGGTTCGCGCGCGAGCGCGGGCTGGAGGTGTCGGTCCGCGGCGGCGGGCACGGCGTCGCCGGGAAAGCGCTGGTGGACGGCGGCCTGGTGGTCGACCTGCGGCTGCTGAACTCGGTCACCGTCGATCCGGACGCGCGGACGGCCCGCGTCGGCGGGGGCGCCGTCATGGCCGACCTCGACGGCGCGACGGCCGAGTACGGGCTGGCGACCGTGGGCGGGCGCGTGTCCACGACCGGCGTGGGCGGGCTCGTGCTCGGCGGCGGATCGGGCTGGCTGGAGCGCAAGTACGGGCTGACCTGCGACAACCTGGTCTCCGCCGAGCTGGTGACGGCGGACGGCTCGCACGTCCGGGCGAGCGAGGAGGAGAACCCCGAGCTGTTCTGGGCGCTGCACGGCGGCGGCGGGAACTTCGGCGCGGTCACCTCGTTCACGCTCCGGCTGCACCCGGTGACCACGCTGTCGATCGCGATGCTGCTGTTCCCGCCGGAGGCGGGCCCGGACGTCGTCCCGGCCTTCCGCGACTTCATGGAGGCGGCGCCGGACGAGGTCGGCGGCGGCTCGGAGTACATGCTCGCCCCGCCCGCCGACTTCGTCCCGGACGACCTGGCCGGGCGGCTCGCGCTCGGCATCGTCGTCACCTGCCTGGCGACCGAGCCGGAGGCGCGGGCGGCGTTCGCGCCGATGACGCGGCTCGGGCCCGCGGGCGGGCTCGTCGCGGAGATGCCGTACACGGCGGTCCAGTGCATGGACGACGACGAGCCGGGGATGCGGAACTACTGGACCGCGCAGCACGTCGGCGAACTGCCGGACGAGGCGGTGGCGCGGTACTGCGCGCTGGCCGAGGACATGATCGTCCCGTCGGCGTCCCGGCACACGCTGCTGCCGCTGGGCGGCGCCGTCGCGCGGGGCCCGGCGGAGTACCCGGTCCCGTGGCGGCGCGACCCGTGGGTCGTCCACCCGCTGGCCCTGTGGGACGACCCCGCCGACGACGCCCGCGCCAAGGCGTGGGTCCGGGACGTGCGCGCGTCCATGAAGCGGTGGTCGACGGGCTCGCTCTACCTGAACTTCATCGGGGACGAGGGCGCCGAGCGCGTCCGCGAGGGCTGGGGCGACGCGAACATGCGGCGCCTCGCGGACGTGAAGCGGCGGTACGACCCGGACAACGTGTTCCGGCACAACCAGAACATCGCTCCGGCGGCGGCCTGACCCGCGACCCGCCGGGGCATCGGCGGGCGGGCCGACCGCACGAGGGGGGAGGAGCATTGACCACCCACCAGAGGGAAGCCGACCTGCGCACGGGGTTCGCGGGCCGGGTGATCCTGCCGGACGACCCCGGCTACGACGAGGCCCGGACGATCTTCAACGCGATGATCGACCGGCGCCCGGCGGTGATCGCGCGGTGCGCCAACACCGACGACGTGGCGCGGGCGATCGGGTTCGCGCGCGAGCGCGGGCTGGAGGTGTCGGTCCGCGGCGGCGGGCACGGCGTCGCG
>NZ_QHJN01000005.1:0-15524 GCF_003947565.1 Actinomadura sp. WAC 06369
CGATGATCGACCGGCGCCCGGCGGTGATCGCGCGGTGCGCCAACACCGACGACGTGGCGCGGGCGATCGGGTTCGCGCGCGAGCGCGGGCTGGAGGTGTCGGTCCGCGGCGGCGGGCACGGCGTCGCGGGCAAGGCGCTGGTGGACGGCGGCCTGGTGGTCGACCTGCGGCTGCTGGACTCCGTGACGGTCGACCCGCGGGCCCGGACGGCCCGCGTCGGCGGGGGCGCGACGATGCGCGACCTCGACCGGGCCGCCGGGGAGTACAGCCTCGCCACCACCGGCGGGCGCGTGTCCACGACCGGTGTCGGCGGGTTCGTCCTCGGCGGCGGATCGGGCTGGCTGGAGCGCAAGTTCGGGCTGGCCTGCGACAACCTGCTGTCGGTGGAGCTGGTGACGGCGGACGGCTCGCACGTCCGGGCGAGCGAGGAGGAGAACCCCGAGCTGTTCTGGGCGCTGCACGGCGGCGGCGGCAACTTCGGCGTCGCCACCTCGTTCACGCTCCGGCTCCACCCGCTCCCGGCCGTCTCCGTCGCGATGCTGCTGTGGCCGGCCGAGGCGGGCCCGGAGATCCTGACCGCCTACCGCGACTTCATCGGCTCCGCCCCGGACGACGTGGGCGGCGGAGCCCTGTACCTGACCGCGCCGCCGGAGGACTTCGTCCCGGACGGCCTGGCCGGGCGCCGCGCGTTCGCGTTCCTGATCACGTTCACGGGCACGGGGTCGCGGGCCAACGGGGTGATCGGGCCGATGACGCGGCTGGGGCACGCTGGCGGCGTCCAGATGGAGATGCCGTACGCGGACCTGCAGTGCATGCTGGACGACCCGCCCGGCTACCGGAACCACTGGTCGGCGGAGCATCTGCGCGAGTTCCCGGACGACGCCGTGGCGCGCTTCTGCGCCATGTCGGAGGAGATGGTGATCCCGTCGCCGTCGCAGCAGGTCCTCTTCCCGGAGGGCGGCGCCGTCGCCAGGGGACCGGAGTACCCGGTCCCCTGGCGGCGCGACCCCTGGGTCGTGCACCCGTTCGGCCTGTGGGAGGACCCGGCGGACGACGCGCGCGCCGTCGCGTGGGCGCATGGCCTGCGCGACGCCATGGGCCCGTGGTCGACCGGGGCCGTCTACCTGAACTTCATCGGGGACGAGGGGACCGACCGCGTCCGGGAGGGGCTGGGGGAGGCCAACCTCCGGCGGCTCGCGGAAGTGAAGCGCCGGTACGACCCCGACAACGTCTTCCACAACAACCAGAACATCCGGCCCGCGCTCACGGCGTGACCGTCACGGTGTGGGCGGGGCTGCCCGGGTCCGCCCACACCGACAGGACGTTCCGTTCAGCGTCCCACCGGTGCTTCCAGGTGCCGTCGGGGTCGGTGGACGTCACCTTGGGCGAGTCGGTCGGGAACCAGATCTCGGTCGGACCGGACGCGCCGCTGCGCGCGCGCCACCCGACCTTGAGCGCCGTCCCGTCGTAGGAAATCTCGGTCGGGGTGCCCGCGACGGCGCGCGGGTAGGGGCGGGCGAGGAGCTCGGCGAACAGCGTGGGGTCGCCGTCGCCGTCGACCACGCCGCCTTCGCCCGGGTCGTTGGACCAGTACGCCCAGCCGATGCCCAGGTCGTCCGCCATCCGCAGCCATTCCCCGGTGAACCGGTCGGCGCCCGGGGCGCCCGCGGGCATGCCGCCGACCTCGCCGAGCCACATCGGCATGCCGAGCCGCCGCGCGGCGGCGGGCATGTTGCGCTTCCACAGGAAGAACTGGGCCTTGACCAGGAGTTCGGTGAACCCGTCGTAGGAGCCGCCGATGTCCACGCCGCCGGGGTAGAAGTGCGGGGCGAAGACGAGGCGGGGCTCGCCGGGCCGCGGGTCCCGGATCGTCCCGAGGGACGTCTCGGCGCCCTCGTTCGGGCCGAGGGCCTGCGGCTCGACGAAGATCCAGCCGTCCCGGTCGACCTCGCGGACCGCGTCCACGATCCCCTGGTAGAACGGCGTGAGGACGGGCCCCTCGAAGAAGCCGAACTGGCTGGTGCCGCCGAACGGCTCGTTGTAGAGGTCGTAGCCGAGGACGGCCGGGTCGTTCGCGAAGCGCTCGGCGACGTGCCGCCACATGGCGGTGAACCGCTGCTTGAGTTCGGGATGCTCGCCCGAGTTGTTCCAGAAGTGGTCGTAGGCGCGGATGACCGCGGGCTGCACGTACGTCAGGACCCAGGGCGTCTGCGGGGTGCAGGGCAGGCCGTCGGTGTGGGTGGCCCAGGCGGGCGCGCCGTTCCCGGAACCCTCGCACGCGGCCGGGCCGTAGATGTCCTGGTGCATGTCCAGGATCACGTGCATGCCCTGCTCGCGGTACCACGCGACGCGTTCGGCGACGTCGTCCAGATACGCGTCGTCGTACCGGCCGGGCTCGGGCTCGATGTTCTTCCACTGGATCAGGTACCGGACGGAGTTCGTGCCCAGCTCGCGGGCCTCGCGCACGACGTCCTCGCGGTCGATCCAGGGCAGGCCGCTCGGGCCCTTCGCGCTGCTCGCGGTGTTGAGCCCGTGCAGGATGAGCGTCCGGCCCCGGTCGTCGACGATCGTGCGCAGCGGCTCGGGCGCCGCGTGCGCGGGCCGCGCGGGGAGGGCGGCGGCGGCCCCGGCGGCGAGCGCCCCCGCCAGGGCGGCCGTCAGGGTGATCCGGCCGAGAGCGTTTCGGGCGCGCATGCCACCTCCAGAACATGAAATTTGTTCGGATATTAGGAGGCGCGCCCGAGCGGCGGAAGTGGGAGAAATGCACGAAGGGCCGCGCGCGGAACGGGCGGATTGTGCCGAACGGCCCGCGGCGGCCCAGCTCGGCGGCGTCCGGACGTCAGCCCTGCTGCGGCGGGTGCGGCGGGTTCGGCCGGTGCGGCGGCCCGTACGGGCCGGACGGCGGGTGCGGCGCGCCGGGCGGCGGGTTCGGCGGCCCGGGCGGGGCGGCCAGGTAGCCCTCGTACGGGCCCGCACCGTAGTTCGGCGGCGGCAGGAACGCCGGGCGGCCCGGCTGCGGCGCGCCGAACGGCGGCGGCGCGGGCGGCCCCTGCGGGCCCGCGCCCGGCCCCGGCGGCGGCCCCGCCATCGCCATCACCGCCGCCGGATGCGCCACCTGCTCCGGGACCGGCAGCCCCAGCCGGCGCAGGCGGCGCGCGCGGCGCTCGGCCAGCCGCACCTGCTCGCGGTGCCGCCGCTCCGCCAGGACCGCCGACAGCATGATCTCCGGCCGGACGCCCGGCGGCGGGGGCGGGCTGACCACCGCCGCGACCTCGCCCGCGATCCGGTCGCCGAGCGAGTCGCGGACGTCCGTCCGCAGCTCCCAGAAGCGCGACAGGTACTGCCGCGCGGTCATCGCCAGCTCGTCGGAGAGCATCGACAGCTCCAGCGTGCCCGCCCACGGGACCAGGTGCGCGGGCATGATCGCGACCGGCCGGTACAGGCCGGACCCGGAGCGCTCCTGGATGACGACCGTGCCCGCGAACATGTCGCCGAGCCGCTTGCCCCGCCGGTTGCACAGCGAGGCGATGAGCGCGGGCGAGCCGAACAGCATCCGGAACTCCACGAACCCCGCGAGCGCCCGGACGAGCGCCTGCCGGAACCGGACCGGGCCGCCGTCGTCGCCGACGACCCGCAGCTTCAGCACCATCTTGCCGAGCGTGCGCCCGCGCGTCATCGTCTCCATCGCGCACGGGTAGCCGACGAACACCAGCACGGTGGACAGCAGCGACAGCCCGACGATCCACGCCTCGTCGTCCGCGAACAGCGACACCATGCCGATGACCATGAAGGCGCCGTAGAGGAGCGCGGCCTGCAGCACCAGGTCGATCAGCAGGGCGCAGCCGCGGCTGGCCAGCCGCGCCACCCGGATGTCGAGCGCGACGGCCTCGCCGGTGACGAGTTGGCCCATGTGCCGATCCTCCAATGCAGGGGGTCTGGTCTATTTTGCCGGTTCGGCGGGGAGACGCGTTACTCTCCCCGGGTGGACGTCGACGCCTATGTGGCCGCGCACAACCCCGACTGGAACCGCCTCGAGCACCTCATCAACCGGGGGCGGAAGCTGACCGGTGCGGAGGCGGACGAGCTCGTCGAGCTCTACCAGCGCACGGCCACGCACCTGTCGGTCGTCCGGTCCAGCTCGCCCGACCCCGAGCTGGTGGGACGGCTGTCGTCGCTCGTCGCGCGGGGCAGGGCGGCCGTCGCCGGCGCCCGGGCGCCCATGTGGAAGGACGCCTCCCGGTTCGCGACCGTGACGTTCCCGGCGGTCGCCTACCGGCTGAAATGGTGGTGGCTGGGCAACGCCGTGCTCGGCAACCTGCTCGCCCTCGCCCTCGCGATCTGGGTGGTGCAGAACCCCGAGGTGCAGGCGTCCGTGGGCGCCCCCGACGAGATCCGCAGGCTCGTCGAGGAGGACTTCGCGAACTACTACACCGAGCATTCGGCGGGCTCCTTCGCGTTCCAGGTGTGGATCAACAACGCCTGGGTGTCCGCGGTGGCGATCATCTTCGGGATCCTGCTCGGGATACCGACCGTGTACGTCCTGCTGCTCAACCAGGCGAACCTGGGGCTCACCGCCGGGCTGATGTTCGCCCACGGCAAGGGCGACATCTTCTTCGGGCTGATCCTGCCGCACGGCCTGCTCGAACTGACCGCCGTGTACCTGGCGGTCGCGGGCGGGCTGAAACTCGGCTGGACGATCATCGACCCGGGGCGGCGCACCCGCGGCCAGGCCCTCGCCGAGGAGGGCCGGGCGGCCATGAGCATCGCCGTCGGGCTCGTCGCGGTCCTCTTCCTCTCGGGGCTGATCGAGGGCTTCGTCACGGGCTGGGTCCACGTCACCTGGCTCCGGGTCGGGATCGGCGTGGTCGCGGAAGTCGCGTTCCTCACGTACGTGCTCGTCCTCGGCCGCCGGGCGACCCGGAAGGGCGAGACCGGCGACGCCGAGCTGCGGCCCGACCTCGCACCCGTCGCGGGCTGACCGGCCGGAAGCCGGACCGCGGGGCCCCGGCGGCGGGCTGAGACGTCCGCAGAGCCGCGGACCCACCCCCGCCCGCACTCGCCGCCGCACGACGGCCGCGCGGTGCCGCCGGGCCGCCTCAGAGCCGTCCGGCGGCCTTGAGGGCCAGGTAGGCGTCGGCGAGCGCCGGCGCGATCTCCTCGGGCGGCGCGTCCACCACCTCCACGCCGTGCCCGCGCAGCTCCGCGGTCAGCCGGCGGCGCTCCGCGCGCGCCCGCTCCGCGGCGGCCGCGTCGTACACCGCCGCCAGGTCGCCGCGCCCCGCCGCCATCTCCCCGATCCGCGGGTCCGCCACCGCCGCGACCATGACCAGGTGCCGGGCGGTGAGCCGCGGCAGCAGCGGCAGCAGCCCCTCCTCGATCGCCGCCGTGTTCAGCTCGGTGAGCAGCACCACCAGGCACCGCTGCCGCACCCGCGCCAGCAGCGTCGACGCCATCCCGGCGGCGTCCAGCTCGATCAGCTCCGGCTCCAGCGGCGCCAGCGCGTGCACCATCGCGGGCAGCAGGTCCGTCCGCGACGCGCCCTCCACCCGGGCGCGGACCCGCCGGTCGTAGGCCAGCAGGTCGACGCGGTCGCCCGCCCGGGACGCCAGCGCGCCCAGCAGCATCGCCGCGTCCATCGAGCAGTCCAGCCGCGGGATGTCGCCGACGCGGCCCGCCGACGTGCGCCCCGTGTCCAGCACCAGGTAGATGCGGCGGTCCCGCTCCGGCCGCCACGTCCGGACGACCACGTCGGCGCGGCGCGCGGTGGCCCGCCAGTCGATCGAGCGGACGTCGTCGCCGTCCACGTACTCGCGCAGCGAGTCGAACTCGGTGCCCTGCCCGCGGATCTGCGCGACGTGCGCGCCGGTCAGCTCCCGCAGCCGCGCCAGCTTCGCCGGCAGGTGGCGGCGCGACGGGAACGCGGGCAGCGCCCGCACCGTCCACGGCGCCCGCCGCGACAGCTGCCGCGCGGCCAGCCCCAGCGGCCCCACCGACCGCACCACGACCGTCACGGCCTCCCGGTCGCCGCGCCGCGTCGGCGTCAGCGTGAGCTCCACGCGGCGCCGCTCGCCCGCCGGGACGTCCACGTCGGCGGTGCGCGGGGACGCCCCGGCGCTCGGCGGCCACACGTCCCGCAGCCGCGCCTTCAGCCGCCGCTTCCCGAGGTTCTCGACCGTCAGCGTCACCCGCGCCGACTCGCCCAGCCGCACCCGCGCGTCGCCCGACCGGTGGAACCGCAGCGCCCGCACGTTCCCCGCCAGCGCCAGGTCGGCGGCCACGCCGAGCAGCAGGACGCCCCACAGCGCGAACAGCGTCCACCAGCTCGGCAGCAGGATCGGGACGAGCGCGCCGAGCAGCGCCAGCAGCCCCAGCCGTCCGGTCAGCGCCATCAGCGCGGCGCGGGGACGTGGGCGAGGATGCCCTCCAGCACGCCGTCCGCGGTCGCGCCCTCCAGCTCCGCCTCCGGGCGCAGCGCCACGCGGTGCCGCAGCGTCGGGCGGGCGAGCGCCTTCACGTCGTCCGGCGTCACGTAGTCGCGGCCCGACAGCCACGCCCACGCGCGGGACGTCGCCAGCAGCGCCGTCGCGCCGCGCGGCGACACCCCGAGCTGCAGCGACGGGGACTGGCGGGTCGCGCGGCACAGGTCCACCACGTACGCGGCGACCTTGGGGTCGAGGTGGACGGCCCGCGCGGCGGCGCGCCCCGCGGCCAGCTCGTCCGCGCCCGCCACCGGCCTGACCTCCGACAGGTCGCGCGGGTCGAACCCGGACGCGTGCCGCTGCAGCATCGCGATCTCCTCGTCCCGCGTGGGGACGGGCACGGTCAGCTTCACGAGGAACCGGTCGAGCTGCGCCTCGGGCAGGGGGTACGTGCCCTCGTACTCGATCGGGTTCTGCGTCGCGCAAACGACGAACGGGTCGGGCAGGGGGCGCGCGGAGCCCTCCACCGAGACCTGCCGTTCCTCCATGGCCTCCAGAAGGGACGCCTGGGTCTTGGGCGGAGTCCGGTTGATCTCGTCGGCGAGCAGGAGGTTGGTGAAGACCGGTCCCTTGCGGAACTCGAACTCCGCGGTCCGGTTGTCGTAGATGAGCGAGCCCGTCACGTCGCCCGGCATCAGGTCGGGGGTGAACTGCACGCGCTTGAAGTCCAATGCGAGCGCACGCGACAGGGTCTTGATGAGCAGCGTCTTCGCCGTCCCGGGGACGCCCTCCAGCAGCACGTGCCCCCGGCACAGCAGCGCGATCACCAGGCCCGTCACCACGGCGTCCTGCCCGACGACGGTCTTGGCGACCTCGCCGCGCAGCGCCGCGAGCGCGGCCCGCGCCGTCTCGGCCCGCCGCAGCGTCTCGTCGGAGAGCGCGGCGCCCGGCGGCGTGTCGGCCACCGCCCACCGTTCGACGCCCGCCCCGTACGGGGGCCCCTCGCCGGGGCCCTCGCCCTTTCCGAGGTCAACAGGGTGGTTCACGACTGGCGTACCTGCCTTTCCAGGTCGTCGAGGACGTCGGTGAGGGCCAGCAGCCCGGCGTCGTCCACGGGTTCAGGACCGTACAGGGCACCGCCCACGACCGCCTCCTCGTAGGAGGTGCGCTGCGCGACGGCCGAAACGATCTGCTGCGCGGCGGCCGGGTCCTGCGCGGCCGAGCGCGGCAGCCCCAGCAGCGGGACGATCCGGTCGCGCGCGCCCGCCTGCAGCGCGTCCGCCGCCCGGTCGCGGGCGCGGGCCGCACGGTACAGGCGGGCGCGGCCCTCGACCGTCTCCGCGGACCGGACCACCACCGGCAGCGCCTCCGCCACGACCGGGCCGAGCCGCCTCGCCCGCCACAGCGCGACCAGCAGCACCGCGACGACCAGCTCCAGGAAGAACAGCTTCACCCCGAACGGGACCAGCTCGGTCAGCGACGTCCCGCCGGCCGCCGTGCCGGGCTCGGGAAGGTCCGGCATCAGCCACACGGTGTGGTCGCCGGGCCCCGCCAGGTTCATGCCGAGCGCCGCGTTGCCGGCGTCCGCGAGGCGCTCGTTGACGAACGGGGCCGTCGAGCCGACGACGGTGACCGTCCGGCCCTGCTCCCGCACCTGCACCAGGCGGGCGCCGTCCCGCTCCGCGTAGCAGGACACCGCGCCGCCCCGGCCGGCCTCGTAGGCGACCGACTCCCCGAACGAGACCGGGCCCGCGAGGCGCGCGGCGCCGAGCGCGCAGCCGGGGCCGTCCACGCCGGAGAACACGGTGGCCGCCGGGTCGACGCCGGGCGCCAGCTCGTCCAGCGCGTACGGCGACGGCTGGACGAGCACGAGGTTCGCCGGGGACGTGCGCAGGCCCGCAAGGTCGCGGTCGGTGAGCCGCTCGGAGTGCGCCACGACCAGCGTGCTGCCGGGACCGGATGCGGCCAGCGCCCCGGGCGTGTCGCGTGCGACGTCGACCCGCGTGCCGTGCTGCTCCAGCAGCGCCGCGAGCGCGCGGGCGCCCTCCGGCCGCGGCGACTCCGGGTCGAGCGCCGCCGCCGATGCCGACGGGCGCAGCGCGGCCAGGATCACCGCGATCACCGCCATCGCCAGCAGCGCCGCCAGGATCCCGCGGGACGCGCGCCAGCGGCGCCCTGCCACCTGCCGCGCGGACGGCTCCGCGGCCCCGGTGCCAGCGCCGGTGCCCGCGCCCGTCCCGGCGGGCGGTGCCTGCGTCACCATCGCGGCCCTCCGTCCTCGTCGCCCTGCCCGGCCGGGACCGGGTCGTCGGGCTCCAGCGGCGCCGGGCGCGTCGCGCGCAACCGGTCGTCCAGGTCCCTGACCTGCGCGTATCCGTCGGCGGTGCCGGGGCGGTCGCCGTACCAGACGTCCTCGAAGACCCGGACGGCGGCGCGCAGCGCGTCCGCCAGCTCGGGCACCGCCGCGCCCGCCTCGGCCGCCAGCTCGTCGGCGGTGCGGCCGGGCCGCGGCCCCAGGACGGCGCGCTCCTCCAGGTCGCGCGCGACCGCGCGGAGCCGCTCCCGGATCGCCTCGGCCCACTGCCCGGCCGCCGCGTGCCGCTCGGCCGCGTCCCGGTGGTCGAGCGCCGTCGCGGGCGCCGCGTCGTCCAGCAGCCCGTCGCGCCGCGAGCGCGGGTTGCCCGCGCCCCGCATCAGCCACGCCACCAGCGCGATCACGATGGCGAGCACCAGCACGACCACCACGACCGTCAGCAGCGTGTTGCCGCCGCCGGTCGCCTGCCCGCCGCCCGGCGACTGGTTGAGCAGCTCGCGCAGCCACTCCAGGAAGTCGTTCCACCACCGTTCCAGGAACGACGGCTCCTCCCGCCGGTAGACCTGCTTGTCCAGCTCGCGGCGGGCCATCTCCCGCGCCTGCTCGCGATCGACCGGATCGAGCAGCAAGGAACCGAGCATCAGACCGCCGCCCCCGTTCCGTCGGTGGGACGCCACAGAGCGATGAAGCGCTCTCGTTCGCTTTCCTCTGCGTCGGCTGCGCCGCCTGCGCCGCCTGCGCCGACGTCCTCCGCGCCCTGGCCGCCGCTCACGGGCGGGCGCGGCGCGCCGGTGGACGACGTCCGCTGCAGGCGCACCTCCAGGTCGAACCCCTCGCGGCGCATCCGCTGGTCCATGTAGAGCATCGCGATGACGCCCGCGTCGAACGGCAGGACGACCGACCAGGCCA
Source organism: Actinomadura sp. WAC 06369 (assembly GCF_003947565.1). Lineage (NCBI taxonomy): Bacteria > Bacillati > Actinomycetota > Actinomycetes > Streptosporangiales > Thermomonosporaceae > Actinomadura > Actinomadura sp. WAC 06369. The sequence goes on from NZ_QHJN01000005.1 coordinate 9,643, forward strand.
CGATCCGTCCCGCCGTGTCGACGGCCAGCGCCGCGACGGCGTCGCTGCCGTCCCCGAAGAACATCAGCTCGACGAAGAGGAACGGGATCCGCAGGGCGAAGAGCCCCATGAACATCGTGACCAGCAGCGTCAGCATCAGCGCACCGCACAACCGCCACCAGCGGCCCTTGGTGAGGGCCCGCGCGCGCTGGAGCGCACCCCCCACGGTGCGTCGCTCCAGAACGACCGCCGGAACCGCCTGCACGAGCAGGACGTAAAGCCACACCATCAACCCGAGACCCACGGAAAAGCCCAGGATCGCGGCCGCCGCGACGACCGCCGGATGCGCCCCCGCCGCCGCCAGCAGGACGAACGGGGCGACCGGCAGCACGAACGCCAGCAGCGACGCGCCCATCACGACCGCCGCCGTCCCCGCCAGCCGTCCCAGCACCGGACGGGCGTCGCGCATCGCCCGCCGCGGCGGCACCGGCAGCCCCACCAGCTCCCGGCCCAGCAGCGGCGCCAGCAGGCCCGCCAGCAGCAGGATCCCGAACCCCGACAGCACCAGCAGCAGCCCGTTCAGTGTCGCCTGCGCGCCGAACGAGCTCAGCAGCACGCCCGGCGTCACCTCGTCGCGGGCCTCGTCCCCGAGGAAGAAGTACGCGGCGACCGACCCGGCCACCTGGATCACCGACGCCACCGCCGCCGACATCCCCAGCACCGCGCGGGGGCGGCGCCGGATCCCGGCGATCACGCCGTCCAGCAGCTCCGAGATCGACATGGGGCGGAACGGGACGGCCTCCTCCACGGCGACGTCCCGGCCGTCCGGTCCCGGCATGGCGGCTCCCTGCGGTCTCTGCGGCGTTTCCCCGGCGATCTTCCCGATCCGTCCCGCGCTCCCCTGCGGCGGTCCGCGCCCGGCGCGCGCGGGACGGCGGCCCCGCGCGCCGGCCGGGTGCTCCACCGCGTGCGTCCGGTCAGGTCATCCTGTCATGGCCGCAATGCCGGGTTCACCGTCATCGCCCGTCCCGCACCGCGGTCCGCCCCGCGACACGCCGAGCCGGGCGATGGAAACCGCCGCTTCCGGCCGCCTCCGGCCCCGCTTTCGGGGTCTCCCTTGACAAACCCGGCACTGTATAAAGAGCGCATAAGGCGGTGCCCCGCCGCGACGAGGGGGCGGCGCCGGGCGCCGGACGCGCGGCCACCCGGCTCGGGGGAGTCATGTACAAGGCAAACGCAGGTAACCTGGCACGCCAAGGCATATCTCTCCGCGGCTAGGTGGGAAACCGGCGCGTCGCACCACTCCACCGAACCCCGACTATGCGATGAGGGCCATGAGAGGACGTGTACTGGTCGTCGACGACGACCTCGCGCTCGCCGAGATGCTCGGCATCGTGCTCAGGGGCGAGGGCTTCGAGCCCTCGTTCGTGCACGACGGCGACAAGGCGCTCGAGGCGTTCCGGGAGACCCGCCCCGACCTCGTGCTGCTGGACCTGATGCTGCCCGGAGCCGACGGCATCGACGTCTGCAGGCAGATCCGCGCCGAGTCGGGCGTCCCGATCGTCATGCTGACCGCCAAGAGCGACACCGTCGACGTCGTCCTCGGCCTCGAGTCGGGCGCCGACGACTACATCGTCAAGCCGTTCAAGCCGAAGGAGCTGGTGGCGCGCGTGCGCGCCCGCCTGCGGCGCACCGACGAACCCGCGCCCGAGACCCTGCAGATCGGCGACATCACCATCGACGTCGCCGGGCACTCCGTCAAGCGCGGCGACCAGCACATCCCCCTGACCCCGCTCGAGTTCGACCTCCTCGTCGCCCTGGCCCGCAAACCGCGCCAGGTCTTCACCCGCGAGGTCCTCCTCGAGCAGGTCTGGGGCTACCGGCACGCCGCCGACACCCGCCTGGTCAACGTGCACGTCCAGCGACTCCGCGCCAAGATCGAGAAGGATCCCGAGCGCCCCGAGATCGTGGTGACCGTGCGCGGCGTCGGCTACAAAGCGGGCCCAGCCTGAAGCACCGCCGGTTCCCTCCCCCCGCCGGCCCGATCCCTCCGGTGACACGACGATGACCCTTCGTTCGTCCGGCCTCCCGTCCGGCCCGCGGACCGGCCTGCGGAACGGCACCGCGCGACGCCCCGCGGACTCCTCATGAACGTCTCGGTGAGGAGCGCGGGGCGGTTCGTGCGGCGGCCCCTGCGCGCCCTCCGGCGGCTGCTGCGCGGCGCCGCGCGGCAGGCGTTCGCCCGCTGGCGCCGCTCCATCCAGGTGCGGATCGTCACCTCGACCCTGGTCATCTCCGGCATCGTCGTGGTGATCCTCGGCGCGTTCCTGATGCAGCAGGTGTCGTCCGCGCTGATGGACAGCAAGGTCAAGGCCGCCCGCCTCCAGCTCGACGAGGGCCTCGCCCAGGTCCAGCGCGACCTGGGCCACTCCTCCGACAGCGGCACCCGGCTCAACGCCACCATCGACCGGCTCCGGTCGAGCAGCGGCCCGTCCGGCCTGTACGAGGTGTACATCCGCGACACGAACGAGCAGTACTTCGACGGCTACGCCACCAACGAGCTCCGCGAGGCGAGCGTCCCGAACCGCCTCCGCGAGGAGATCGCGAACGCCCCCGCGGGCACCCGCGCCTACACCTACGGCGAACTGTCGTACATCGGCGACCGCCCGTCCGAACGCGGCCTCATCGTCGGCGGACGCACCGGCCAGTTCGAGCTGTACTACCTGTTCTCGCTCGAACAGGAGCAGGAGACCCTCACCACCGTCGAACGCTCCCTCGTCGGCGTGGGCATCGTCCTCGTCCTCCTCCTCGCCGCGATCGCCTCCCTGGTGACGCGCCAGGTCGTCATCCCCGTCCGGCTCGCCGCCCAGGGCGCGCAGCGCCTCGCCGCCGGCCGGCTCGAGGAGCGCATGCGCGTCCGCGGCGAGGACGACCTCGCCCGGCTCGGCCGCTCCTTCAACGAGATGGCCGAGAACCTCCAGGAGAAGATCCGCGAACTCGAGGACCTCTCGCAGGTCCAGCGCCAGTTCGTCTCCGACGTCTCGCACGAGCTCCGCACCCCGCTCACCACCATCCGCATCGCCGCCGACATGCTCTACGAGAACCGCGACACCTTCGGCGACGCGGCCGTCGGCCGCTCCGCCGAGCTGCTGCAGAGCCAGCTCGAACGGTTCGAGGCGCTGCTCGCCGACCTCCTCGAGATCAGCCGGCACGACGCCGGCGCCGCCACCCTCGACGCCGAGTCGCTCGACATGCGCGACGTCGTGCTCCGCACCGTCGGCGACATCCAGGGCCTCGCCGAGCGCAAGGGCAGCAAGGTCGTCCTCCAGCTCCCCGGCGAACCCTGCATGGCCGAGGTGGACCGCCGCCGCGTCGAGCGCATCCTGCGGAACCTGCTGGTCAACGCCGTCGAGCACGGCGAGGGCGAGGACATCGTCGTGTCCGCCGCCGCCGACCGCGACGCCGTCGCCGTCGCCGTCCGCGACCACGGCGTCGGCCTGAAACCGGGGGAGGGGCAGATGGTCTTCGACCGGTTCTGGCGCGCCGACCCCGCCCGCGCCCGCACCACCGGCGGCACCGGCCTCGGCCTGTCCATCTCCCGCGAGGACGCCCAGCTCCACGGCGGCTGGCTCCAGGCATGGGGCGAACCCGGCCAGGGCTCCCAGTTCCGCCTGTCCCTGCCCCGAGCCGCCGGCGCGGAACTCCGCGGCTCCCCGCTCCCGCTCGTCCCGCCCGGCGCGGGCGACTCCCGCCCCGTCTTCGCGGAACTGGAGGTCGAATGAACCGCGGCCTCGCCCTCGCCTTCCTGTGCGCCGCCGTGCTGCTCGGCGGCACCGGCTGCGCCGGCGTGCCCAGCGGCGGCCAGGTCGTCACCGGCCAGCCCGCCGAACGCGCCGAGCGCGTCGACGACCCGTACGTCCGGCTCGTCCCCGTCGGGCCCGACCCCGAATGGGGCCCCGCCGAGATCGTCTCCGGCTTCCTCGCCGCGTCCGCGAGCTTCGACGACGACCACCGCGTCGCCAAGCAGTACCTCGGCGCCAAGTCCCGCTGGGACCCCGGGCCCCGCCCGTTCGTCACCGTCCTCGCGGACCGGATCGTCGCACCGCAGGTCGTCCGGTCCGAGAACGGGCAGGCGACCGTCCGGATCACCGGCGACCAGCTCGGCACCATCACCTCCGACGGCCAGTACACCGCCGCCCCGAAGGACCTCGACGTCGCCTTCCAGCTCGCCCGCACCCCGCAGGGCATCTGGCGGATCACCGGCCTGCCCGGCGGCGACAAGGCCGGCCTGATCCTCACCAAGGACGACGTCGAGCGCTCCATGCGCACCGTCAACCTGTACTTCTTCGCGCCCGACCGGCACACGCTCGTCCCCAACGGGATCTTCCTGCCGGTCGTGAACCGCCAGACGCTCCCCACCCAGCTCGTCCGGGCGCTCCTCAGCGGCCCGACCTCCTGGCTGAACGGCGCCGTCGACAGCGCCTTCCCCAACGGCACCCAGCTGCGCGGCCCCGTCGACATCGACAACGACGTCGCCACCGTCGACCTCACCGCGGGGGCCCGCGCCGGCGACGTCGAGCGCATGTCCGCGCAGCTCGGCTGGACCCTCCGCCAGCTGTCCGAGATCCAGCGCTGGCGGCTGCGCATCGGCGGCGAGACCGTCACCGCCGAAGGCATGGACTCCACCCAGTCCGTCTACGCCTGGCCGGAGAACTCGCCCGACGGCCCCGACGCCAAGAACAAGGGCCACCAGAACGCGTACATGGTCGGCGAGACCGGCGCCCTCGGCACCCTCCGCGGCGACCGCGTCCACCCCGTCGTCACCGGCCCCGCCGGCGCCCTGTCCCGCCCCGCCGTCTCGCCCGACTACGGCGAGGTCGCCGGGCTCGGCAGCGCCCACGACCAGGTCGTCGTCGCCGCCCCCGTCTCCGGCGCCGCCGCCTCCCGCGTCCTGCTGAACGCCCGGGAGGGCGCCCGCTTCACCGCGCCGTCCTGGAGCCCCGACGGCACCCTGTGGACGGTCGAGAGCACGTCGGAGGAGTCCGCCCTCTGGGTGCGGCGCCCGGGGCAGCCGCCCGTCCGCGCCGCCCACTGGGGCCTCAGCGGACGCGAGGTCCTGTCCTTCCGCGTCGCGCGCGACGGCGTCCGCGCGGCCGTCATCGTCAACATCGACGGCCGCCCCCAGATCCAGGTCGGCCGCATCGCCCACGCCCCCGACGGCACCCTGGACGTCGGGGCTTTCCTGCCCGTCAGCTCCGAACTCCAGGACGCCGTCGACATCGCCTGGCGCGACTACGGCACCCTCGCCGTGCTCGGCCGCGCCAAGCGCGACTCCCAGACGCTCCCGTACCTGATGCCCGTGAGCGGCAGCGCCGTCACCACCCTCGGCGTCGGCTCCCTCGGCGAACCCGAGACGATCACCGCGGCGCCGGGCGCGCCCGTCCTCATCGGCACCCGCTCCGGCGACGGGCAGAAGATCTGCCGCCAGCGGTCGCCTTCGCAGACCTACAGCGAGTGGATCTGCCCCGCCGCCGGCCGCGATCCGTACTACCCGCGCTGAGTTATCCACAGGTCGGGGTTCTTGTGCCGGCCCGGTGCCGCGCCGGGCATCGTCGACGGCATGAGCCTCCTGACGACGATCCTCGACCTGGTCCTTCCCGAATCCTGCGCGGGCTGCGGGCGTCCGTCCGTCCTCCTGTGCCCCGTCTGCAGCATCCCCCTGCGGGCTCCCGCCGGCCGGGCGCCCGCGCTCCCGGGCGTCCCTCGCCCCCACACGGTCGCGCTCTACCAGGGGCCGGTGAAGGCCGTCCTGTCCGCCTACAAGGAGCAGGGCCGCACCCGCCTGGCCGTCCCGCTGGGCGAAGCCCTGGCCACCGCCCTCCGCGCCGCCCTCCACCCCCAAC
>NZ_QHJN01000020.1:0-48213 GCF_003947565.1 Actinomadura sp. WAC 06369
TGGCGCGCGGCTACCTGCACCGCCCGGGGCTGACCGCCGACCGGTTCGTCGCGTGCCCGTTCGGTGGCCGTCCGGGTGAGCGCATGTACCGGACGGGCGACCTGGTGCGCTGGAACCGGGACGGGCACATCGAGTACCTCGGGCGCCTCGACCACCAGGTGAAGGTGCGGGGCTTCCGCATCGAGCTGGGCGAGATCGAGGCGGCGCTCGCGGCGCACCCGGCCGTGTCGCAGAGCGTCGTCGTCGCCCGCCGCGACGCCGCGGGCGACACCGTCCTCGCCGGCTACGTGGTCGGCGACGCCCCCGACCCGGCGGCGCTCCGCGAGTTCGTCGGGCGGACGCTGCCCGACTACATGGTCCCCGCGGCGGTCGTCGTGCTGGACGCGATGCCGCTGAACCCGAACGGCAAGCTCGACCGCGCCGCCCTCCCCGCGCCCGGCGTGGCCGGGTCCGCCGCCGGACGGGCGCCCCGCGACGCCCGCGAGGAGGCGCTCTGCGCGGTGTTCGCCGAGGTGCTCGGCGCGGAGCGGGTCGGGATCGACGACGACTTCTTCGACCTCGGCGGCGACTCCCTCAAGGCGACGCGCGTCGCGTCCCGGGTCCGCGCCGTCCTGGGCGCCGACGTGAAGGTCCGCGCGGTGTTCGAGGCGCCGACCGTCGCGGCGCTCGCCGCCCGGCTGGCGGCGGAGGGCGGCGGCGACGCCCGCCCGCCGCTCGTCCCCGCCGTGCGCCCCGACCCGCTGCCCGTCTCGTACGCGCAGCGCAGGCTGTGGTTCATCCACGACCTGGAGGGGCCGTCCGCGACCTACCACATCCCGATCCCGCTGCGCCTGCGCGGCGACCTCGACCTGGCCGCCGTCCGCGCCGCGACCCGCGACATGCTCGCCCGGCACGAGGCGCTGCGCACGGTGTTCGCCGAGGCCGGCGGCGAGCCGTGCCAGCGGATCCTGCCCGTCGGGGAGGCCGCGGCGGACCCGGTCGTCGCCGACTGCGGCCCGGACGAACTGGCCGGCGCGGTGCTCGCCGCCGCGACCCGCGGGTTCGACCTCGCCGCCGAGCCGCCGGTGCGGGTGCACGTGTTCCGCGTCGCGCCCCGCGACCACCTGCTGCTGCTCGTCCTGCACCACATCGCGGGCGACGGCTGGTCGATGGAGCCGCTGGCCCGCGACCTCATGACCGCGTACGCGGCCCGCGCCGCGGGGCGCGCCCCGGACTGGGCGCCGCTGCCCGTCCAGTACGCCGACTACGCCGTGTGGCAGCGCGCGGTGCTCGGCGACGAGGACGACCCCGCGAGCCCGATCTCCCGCCAGCTCGCTTACTGGCGGGCCGCGCTGGACGGGCTGCCCGAGGAGCTGGGGCTCCCGGCGGACCGCCCGCGCCCGGCCCGCGCGTCCGGGCGGGGCGCGCAGCACGCGTTCACGCTGCCGCCCGGGCTGCACGCGTCGCTCGCCGCGCTCGGCCGCGACCACGGCGCGAGCCTGTTCATGGTGCTGCAGGCGGCGCTCGCCGGGCTGTTCACCCGGCTGGGCGCCGGGACGGACGTGCCGATCGGCGCGCCGGTCGCGGGCCGCCCCGACGAGGCGCTGAACGACCTCGTCGGCGTGTTCGTCAACACGCTCGTGCTGCGCACCGACACCTCCGGCGACCCGACGTTCGGCGAGCTGCTCGCCCGCGTCCGGGAGACCGACCTCGCGGCGTTCGCGCACCAGGACGTCCCGTTCGAGCGGCTCGTCGAGGTGCTGAACCCGGCGCGGTCGATGGCGCGGCACCCGCTGTTCCAGGTCATGATCTCGATGCAGAACGACCCGTCCGCGCGGGTCGAGCTGCCCGGCCTGACGGTGGAGCCGGAACCCGTCGACCCGGGCGTCTCCCGGTTCGACCTGGCGCTGCTGGTGGACGAGCGGCACGACGCGTCCGGCGCGCCCGCCGGGATCGACTGCCGCCTGGAGTACGCCCTCGACCTGTTCGAGCCGGACACGGCGCGGGCGATGGCCGCGCGCCTCGAACGCCTCCTCGCGCAGGTCGCGGCGGCCCCCGACCGCCGGCTGTCGTCGGTCGACCTGCTCGACGGCGCCGAGCGCGCGATGCTGCTGGACGAGTGGAACGACACCGGCGTGCACGTCGAGCCGGCGGTCGTCCCCGACCTGGTGGAGGCGCAGGCCGCCCGGACGCCCGCCGCGACGGCCGTCGTCGCGGGCGCGGCCCGCCTCACGTACGCGGAGCTGAACGCCCGCGCGAACCGCCTGGCCCGGCACTTGATCGGGCGGGGCGTCGGCCCTGAGGACTTCGTGGCGCTGGCGCTGCCGCGCGACGCCGACCTCATCGTGGCGGCGCTGGCCGTGCTGAAGGCGGGCGCGGCCTACCAGCCGATCGACCTGGCCTACCCGGCGGACCGCATCGCGTACATGCTGGCCGACGCCGCCCCGGCGGCCGTCATCACCACGACCGCCGCCGATCTCCCGCCGCTCGACGCGGCCCGGATCGAGATCGACGCCCTCGACCTGGCCGGCGGCGACCTGGCCGGCGGCGGCCCGGCCGCCGACGCCGCCGACGTCACCGACACCGAGCGCGTCCGGCCGCTGCACCCCGGGCACCCCGCGTACGTCATCTACACGTCCGGTTCGACCGGGCGGCCCAAGGGCGTCGTCGTCTCGCACGCCAACGTCGTCGACTTCTGCGCCGAGTCGTGGGACTCCTACGGCTGCGCGCGCATGGCGCGGGTGCTGTTCTCGACGTCGCTGAACTTCGACGTGTCGGTGTTCGAATGGCTCGTCCCGCTGACCTGCGGCGGCGAGATCGAGGTCGTCCGCGACCTGCTGGAGGTCGCCGAGCGGGGCGGCTGGTCGGGGACGCTGATCAGCGGCGTCCCGTCGGCGGTCGCGGCGCTCGTGGCGCGCGGCGGGCTGCGGCTGGAGGCGGGCGACATCGCGCTCGGCGGCGAGGCGCTGCCGCCGCAGCTCGTCCGGGACCTGCGCGCGCTGCTGCCGGACGCCCGCATCTCCAACATCTACGGCCCCACCGAGGCGACGATCTTCGTCACCGGCTGGTACGACGACGGCAACGCGCGGGGCAACGCGCCGATCGGCCGCCCCATGGCGAACACCCGCGCGTACGTGCTGGACGAGCGGCTGCGGCCCGTGCCCGTCGGGACGCCCGGCGAGCTGTACCTGGCGGGGGAGGGCTTGGCGCGCGGCTACCTGCACCGCCCGGGGCTGACCGCCGACCGGTTCGTCGCGTGCCCGTTCGGTGGCCGTCCGGGTGAGCGCATGTACCGGACGGGCGACCTGGTGCGCTGGAACCGGGACGGGCACATCGAGTACCTCGGGCGCCTCGACCACCAGGTGAAGGTGCGGGGCTTCCGCATCGAGCTGGGCGAGATCGAGGCGGCGCTCGCGGCGCACCCGGCCGTGTCGCAGAGCGTCGTCGTCGCCCGCCGCGACGCCGCGGGCGACACCGTCCTCGTCGGCTACGTCGTCGGCGACGCCCCCGACCCGGCCGAGCTGCGCGCGTTCGCCGCGCGGACGCTACCGGAGTACATGGTCCCGGCCGCGGTCGTCGTGCTCGACGCGATGCCGCTGAACCCGAACGGCAAGCTCGACCGCGCCGCCCTCCCCGAACCGGACTTCTCCGGCGCCGCGACCGCGCGCGGTCCCCGCGACGCCCGCGAGGAGATCCTGTGCGGGATCTTCGCGGACGTCCTCGGGCTGCCCCGCGTCGGCATCGACGACGGGTTCTTCGACCTCGGCGGCGACTCCCTCAAGGCCACCCGCGTCGTCGCCCGCGCCCGCGCCGCGCTGCACGCCGAACTGCCCGTCCGGGCCCTGTTCGAGACCCCGACGGTCGCGGGCCTCGCCGCGCACGCCGCGTCCGCCGCCGCGGCCGGCCCGGCGCGCCCGGCGCTGCGCGCCGCCGCCGAGCGCCCCGACCCGCTGCCGGTGTCGCCCGCGCAGGAGCGGCTCTGGTTCCTCAACCGGTTCGAGGGCCGCACCGCCACCTACAACATGCCGATCCCGCTGCGGCTCACCGGCGCGGTCGACGTCGGTGCGATGCGGGCCGCGCTGCGCGACGTCGTCGCCCGGCACGAGCCGCTGCGCACGGTGTTCGGCGACGCGGACGGCGAGCCGCACCAGGTCGTCCTCCCGGCGGACGCCGTCGAGGTGCCGTTCACCGTCGCGGACGCCGACCCCGCCGACCCGCACGGCGCCCTGTTCATGGACGCGGCGCGCGGGTTCGACCTCGCCGCCGAACCGCCCCTGCGCGCCCACCTGTACCGGCTCGGCGCCGCCGCCGGGAGCGGGGAGGACGAGCACCTGCTGATGCTCGTGCTGCACCACATCGCCGGGGACGGCTGGTCGATGGCGCCGCTCGCCCGCGACGTGATCACCGCCTACCTGGCGCGCCGCGACGGCGGCGCCCCCGAGTGGGCGCCGCTGCCCGTCCAGTACGCGGACTACGCGCTGTGGCAGCGGGAGCTGTTCGGTTCCGAGGACGACCCGGGCAGCCTCGTCTCCCGCCAGATCGCCTACTGGCGCGGCGCGCTCGCCGGGCTGCCCGACGAGATCCGGCTGCCGCACGACCGGCCCCGCCCCGAGCGCGCGTCCTACCGCGGCGGGCAGGTCCCGTTCGAGCTGCCCGCCGACCTCGCCGCGGGGCTGCGCGCCCTCGCCCGCGACCACCAGGTCAGCGTGTTCATGGTGCTGCAGGCCGCGCTCGCCGCGCTGCTCACCCGGCTCGGCGCCGGGACGGACGTGCCGATCGGCTCGCCCGTCGCGGGCCGCACCGACGAGGCCCTCGACGACCTCGTCGGCGTGTTCGTCAACACGCTCGTGTTCCGCACCGACACCTCCGGCGACCCGGCGTTCGCCGAGCTGCTCGCCCGCGTCCGGGAGACCGACCTCGCCGCGCACGCCCACCAGGACGTCCCGTTCGAGCGGCTCGTCGAGGTGCTGAACCCGGCCCGGTCGCTGGCCCGGCACCCGCTGTTCCAGGTGATGCTGACGCTGCAGAACAACCCGGAGGCGTCCGTCGAACTGCCCGGCCTCACCGTCGCCGTCGAACCGGTGGACGCCGGGGTCGCCAAGTTCGACCTGGAGTTCCTGCTGGAGGACGCGCGGGACGGCTCCGGCGCCCTCGCCGGGACGGTCGAGTACGCCCTCGACCTGTTCGACCGCGACACCGTCGAGCGCCTCGCCGGCTGGTACCGCCGCGTCCTGGAGGCGGCCGTGGCGTCCGGCGGCGCCGTCACCGTCACCGGCCTCGACCTGCCGGGCGCGCCCGTCCCCGAACCGGTCGAGGAGCGGACGGAGAAGCGGCTCGTCGCCTACGTCGTCGCGGCCCCCGGCGAGAAGCCCGACCCGGAGGAGCTCCGCGCGCACCTGCGCGCGAACCTGCCGGAGTCGATGGTGCCCGCCGCCGTCGTCGTCGTCGACGAGATGCCGCTCACCCCGAACGGCAAGGTCGACGTGAAGGCGCTGCCGCGGCCCGACCTCGCCGCGCCCGAGCCCGCCGCCGCGTACCGGGCGCCGTCCGGGCCGCGCGAGGAGGCCGTCGCCGCCGTCTTCGCCGACCTGCTCGGCGCGGACCGCGACCGGATCGGCGCCGACGACGACTTCTTCGCCCTCGGCGGCAACTCGCTGATCGCGATGCGGGTCGTCGGCCGCGTCCGCCGCGCGTTCGGCGCCGAGATCCCCGTCCGCGCCCTGTTCGAGGCGCCGACCGTCGCCGGGCTCGCCGCCCTCCTCGACGCCGGCGCCGAGCCGGAGCCCGCCCGCCCGCCGCTGGAGCGGCGCGAGCGGCCGGACGTCCTGCCGCTCTCGTACGCGCAGCAGCGGCTGTGGTTCCTCGGCCGGTTCGAGGGCCCGTCGGCGACCTACAACATGCCGACCGCGCTGCGCATCCGCGGCCCGCTGGACGCCGCCGCGGTCGACGCCGCCGTCGGCGACCTCGTCGCCCGGCACGAGACGCTCCGCACGGTCCTGCCCGACCACGGCGGGGTCCCCCGCCAGGTCGTCCTCGACCCGGCCGCCGCCCGCCCCGAACTGGAGATCACCGACACCACCGAGGCCGAGCTGCCGATGCGGCTCGCGACGGCCGCCGGGTACGCGTTCGACATCTCCGCCGAGCCGCCGCTGCGCACCCACCTGTTCCGGATCGCCCCGGACGAGCACGTCGCGCTGCTGCTCATGCACCACCTCGGCGGCGACGGCTGGTCGATGGCGCCGCTCGCCCGCGACTTCATCACCGCGTACGCGTCGCGCGCGGAGGGGCGTGCCCCCGAGTGGGCGCCGCTGCCGGTGCAGTACGCGGACTACACGCTGTGGCAGCAGGAGCTGTTCGGTTCCGAGGACGACCCGGACAGCCTGATCTCGCGGCAGATCGCCTACTGGCGCGACGCCCTCGCCGGGCTGCCGGAGGAGCTGCCGATCCCGACCGACCGGCCGCGCCCCGCCGAGGCGTCCCACCGGGGCGCCACCGCCCGCTTCCGGCTCGGCCCCGACACCCTCGACGGGCTCCGCCGCCTCGCGCGGGACACCGGCGCGAGCCCGTTCATGGTCGCCCAGGCCGCGTTCGCCGCGCTGCTCACGCGGCTGGGCGCGGGGACGGACGTGCCGATCGGCTCGCCGATCGCGGGCCGCACCGACGAGGCCCTCGACGACCTCGTCGGCATGTTCGTCAACATGCTCGTGTTCCGCACCGACACGTCCGGCGACCCCACGTTCCGGGAGCTCGTCGCGCGGGTGCGGGACACCGACCTCGCCGCCTACGCGCACCAGGACGTCCCGTTCGAGCGGCTCGTCGAGGTGCTGAACCCGCCGCGCCACCTCGGCCGGCACCCGCTGTTCCAGATCGGCCTCACCTTCCAGAACAACCCCGAGGCCCGCCTCGAACTCGACGGCTTCAGCGCCGAACCCGAACCCCTGCACGCCGGCGCCGCCCGCTTCGACCTGCTGATGGTCCTCACCGAGCGGGAGGACGGCCTCGACGGCGAACTCGAGTACGCCCTCGACCTCTTCGACGGCCGCACCGCCGAACGGCTCGTCGCGCGCTTCGAGCGCTACCTCGCCGCGCTGCTCGCCGCGCCGGACGCGTCCATCGCCGCCCCCGACGTCCTCGACGCGGACGAGCGCACCGCCGTCCTCGGAGACTGGGCGGGCGGCTCCGGCTCCGCACGTCCCGTGGAGCGCGCCACGATCCCGGCGCTGTTCGAGGCGCGTGCGGCGGAGCGTCCGGACGCGGTGGCGGTGTCGTTCGAGGGGGTGTCGTGGACGTTCGGTGAGGTGAACGCGCGGGCGAACCGGTTGGCGCGTCGTCTGGTCGAGCGGGGTGTGGGTCCGGAGCAGTTCGTTGCGCTGGCGCTGCCGCGTTCGGCGGAGCTCGTGGTCGCGATCTTGGCGGTGTTGAAGGCAGGGGCGGCGTATGTGCCGATCGATCCGGACTATCCGGCCGATCGCATCGCCTACATGGTCGAGGACGCCCGTCCCGTCCTGACGATTCGCGCCGAAGACGTGGACGCAGCCGGATACGACGACGCGAACCTGGATGTCCAGGTCTCCCCGGACAGTCCGGCGTACGTGATCTACACGTCCGGTTCGACGGGACGTCCGAAGGGCGTCGTGGTCCCGCATCAGAACGTGGTGCGGCTGCTCCGTTCCACGGAGGAGTGGTTCGGTTTCGGTCCGGACGACGTGTGGACGCTGTTCCACTCGTACGCGTTCGACTTCTCGGTGTGGGAGCTGTGGGGCTCGCTGCTGTACGGCGGCCGTCTCGTCGTCGTGCCGTACCTCACGTCCCGTTCGCCGGCCGATTTCCTCGCGCTGCTCGAAGCCGAACGGGTCACGGTTCTGAACCAGACGCCGTCGGCGTTCTACCAGTTGATGGCGGCCGACAAGGAGTCTCCGGGGCGTGACCTGTCGGCGTTGCGGTACGTCGTGTTCGGTGGCGAGGCGCTTGAGCTGGGCCGTCTGGACGACTGGTACTCGCGGCACCCGGAGAACGCTCCGACGCTCGTCAACATGTACGGGATCACCGAGACCACGGTGCACGTCTCGTACGTCGCCCTCGACCGTGCCTACGCGGCGACCGCTCCGGGCAGCATCATCGGGACCGGCATCCCCGACCTGCGCGTCTACGTGCTCGACGACTACCTCCAGCCCGTTCCGCCGGGCGTCGTGGGCGAGCTGTACGTGGCGGGCCCCGGCCTCGCGCGCGGCTACCTGAACCGTCCCGCGCTGTCCGCGGAGCGGTTCGTCGCCGACCCCCACGGCAGAGCGGGCGCCCGCATGTATCGGACGGGTGACCTGGGCCGATGGCGCCGCGACGGGGCACTGGAGTACCTCGGGCGCGCGGACCAGCAGGTTCAGCTGCGCGGGTTCCGGATCGAGCCGGGGGAGGTGGAGGCGGCCCTCACCCGCCACGGCGACATCCGCGACGCCGCTGTCGTCGTGCGCGACGACCGCTTGGTCGCCTACGTCGTCGGCTCGGGCGTCGAGTCCGCCGAGCTGCGGCGGTTCGTCGGCCGCGATCTGCCGGACTACATGGTTCCTGCGGTCATCGTCGAGCTGGAGGCGCTGCCGCTGACGGTGAATGGGAAGCTCGACCGCAAGGCGCTTCCCGAGCCCGACTTCTCGGCCAAGGTTTCCTCCCGTACGCCGTCCACTCCCGAAGAAGAGACCCTGGCCCGTCTGTTCGCCGAGGTGCTGAACCTTGAGCGGGTCGGGGTGGACGACGGGTTCTTCGACCTCGGCGGCGACTCCATCATCGCCATCCAGCTCGTTTCCCGGGCCCGGCAAAGCGGCTTGGTGGTGAGCCCGCGCGAGGTGTTCCAGCACCAGACCGTCGAGGAACTCGCGGCGGTTGCCCGGCCGGTGGGGGAGGACGAGCAGGTCGAGGCGGAACCGCCCGGCGCGGGGGTCGGCCCGGTGCCGGTCACCCCGATCGTCGGGTGGCTGCGCGAGCGCGTGGACGGCGACGCGTCGCTCATCGCCGGGTTCCACCAGTCGATGCTGCTCCGCACGCCGCCCGCCCTCGGCGTCGACCGGCTGGCGGGCGCGCTCGCGACCCTCGTCGACCACCACGACGTCCTCCGCCTCCGCCTCGACGCGGACGAGGACGACGGCGGCCGCTGGCAGCCCGTCGTCCGCCCGGCGGGCACGGTGGACGCGGCCGCGCTCGTCACCCGGGTCGACATCGCGGGCCTGGACGACGACAAGCGCGCCGCGCTGCTGGCCGAGCAGGCCGCGGCGGCGCGGGACCGCCTCGACCCGCGGGACGGGACGGTGGCGCAGCTCGTCTGGTTCGACGCGGGCGACGAGCAGGGCCGGCTCCTCGTCGTCCTGCACCACCTGGTGGTGGACGGCGTGTCGTGGCGGATCCTGCTGCCCGATCTCGTCACCGCGTGGGCCGGGGGAGACCTGCGGCCGGTCGGGACGTCGTTCCGCCGCTGGGCGCAGAAGCTCACCGCCGCCGCGCCCGGCGAGGACGCGCTCGAGGACTGGCTCGACATCGTGGACGGGCCGCCGCAGCGGCTCGCGTCCCGCGACCTCGACCCGCGGGTGGACATCGCGGCCCGCGCCCGGCACGTCACCCTCGACCTGCCCGCGGACGTCACGGGCCCGCTGCTCACGGACGTCCCGGCCGCGTGGAACGCCCGCGCGAACGACGTGCTGCTCGCGGGCCTCGCGCTCGCGGTGGCGCAGTGGCGGCGGCACCGGCCGGGCGGCGGGCGCGGCACCGACGTGCTGATCGACCTGGAGGGGCACGGCCGCGACGACGTGGTGCCGGGCGCGGACGTGTCCCGGACGGCCGGCTGGTTCACCTCGATCCACCCGGTGCGCCTCGACGCGGGCCCCGCCGACTGGACGCAGGTCCGGGCCGGGGGACCGGGCGTCGCGGCGGCCGTCAAGAAGGTGAAGGAGCAGCTCCGGGCCGTCCCGGACGCCCAGCAGTACGGCCTCCTGCGGTACGTCGACCCCGACGGGGAGGCCGCGGCCGAGCTGGCCGCGGCGCCGACCGCGCAGATCGCGTTCAACTACCTCGGGCGGGTCGCGCCCGGCGGCGCCGAGGACTGGGCGCTCGCGCCGGAGGAGCCGCCCGCCGGGGAGGACCCGCGGATGCCGATGGCGCACGCCCTGGAGATCAACGCGATCACCCGGGACCTGCCGGACGGCCCCGTCCTGTCCGCCACCTGGACCTGGCCGGGCGAGCTGCTGGACGGCGCCGACGTGCGGGACCTCGCGGACGCCTGGTTCACCGCCCTGCGCGGCCTCGTCGCGCACGTCACCGCCGCCGCGTCCGCCGACGGCGCCGCGCCGGTCGGCGGGTTCACCCCGTCCGACCTGCTCGTGGACCTCGACCAGAGTGAGATCGACACGCTGCAGAACGCCTGGAGGAACCAGCATTGAACCGGGGGGACCTCGAAGACATCCTGCCGCTGTCGCCGCTCCAGCAGGGGTTCTTCTTCCACGCCCTGTTCGACGCCGACGACACGGACGTCTACACGGCCCAGTTCGTCCTCGACCTGGAGGGCCCGCTGGACGTTCCGGCGCTGCGGGCCGCCGCGGAGACGCTGCTGCGCCGCCACGCCAACCTGCGCGCCGCGTTCTGGCACGAGGACCTGTCGCGGCCGGTGCAGGTGGTCCCGCGGACGGCGGACCTGCCGTGGGAGGAGGTCGCGGCGGCGGACGCGGCCGAGGCGGACGCGGTCGTCGCGCGGGAACGGGCCCGCGGGTTCGACATGACCGCGCCGCCGCTGCTGCGGTTCGTCCTGGTCCGGACGGGGCCCGAGCGGTTCCGGCTCGTCTTCACCAACCACCACATCCTGCTGGACGGCTGGTCGACGCCGATCCTCGCGACCGAGCTGTTCATGCTGTACGTGCAGGGCGGCCACGACGCCGGGTTCCCGCGCGTCACCCCGTACAAGAACTACCTCGCGTGGCTCGCGCGGCAGGACCGGGCCGCCGCCGAGGACGCCTGGCGCCGCGCCCTCGACGGCGTCGACGGCCCGTGCCTGGTCGCGCCGGAGGCCGCCGCCCGCGCGCCCCGCCCGCCCGAGCGGACGGCCACCGCGCTGGACCGGCGGACGACGCGGCGGCTCACCCGCGCGGCCCGCCGCCACAACGTCACGCTGAGCACCGTCCTGCAGGGCGCGTGGGGGCTGGTCCTCGGCAGGCTCCTCGGCTCCCGCGACGTCGTGTTCGGCGCGACCGTCTCGGGCCGCCCGCCCGAGCTGCCCGGCATCGAGCAGATGATCGGGCTGTTCATCAACACGCTGCCGATCCGCGTCCGGTACCGGCCGGACGAGCCGCTCGCCGCGCTCCTGGAGCGGTTGCAGGCCGAGCAGACCGACCTGCTCCCGCACCACCACCTCGGCCTCACCGACATCCAGCGGGCCGCCGGGCAGGGCGGCGCGCTGTTCGACACGATGACGGTGCTGGAGAACTACCCGTTCGACCCGGCGTCGATGGAGGGCTCGCTGAACGGCGTCCGCATCGCCGCCGCCGACTCCTACGACGCCACGCACTTCCCGCTGTCGTTCGTCGCCGCGCCCGGGGAGGAGCTGTCGCTGCGGCTGCACTTCCGGCCGGACGTGTTCGAGCGGGACGCCGTGGAGGGGCTGCTCGCCCGGGTCCGCCGCGTCCTGGAGGCGTTCGCCGACGACCCGTCCCGCGCCGTCGGCGCCCTCGACCTCGCCGGGGACGGCGGGCGGGCCGCGCTCGCCGCGTGGAACGACACCGCCGCCGCCGTCCCCGCCGGGACGGTCCCCGACCTGTTCGAGGCGCGGGCCGCCCGCACCCCCGGCGACGTCGCGCTCGTCTGCGGCGGCGCGTCCCTCACCTACGCCGAGCTGAACGACCGCGCGAACCGCCTCGCCCGCGACCTCGCCGCGCGCGGCGTCGGCCCCGAGGACCGCGTCGCGCTCGTCCTGCCCCGCACCCCCGACGTCGTCGTCGCGATCCTCGGCGTGCTCAAGGCGGGCGCGGCGTACGTGCCGGTCGACCCGGAGTACCCGGCCGACCGCATCGCGTTCATGCTGGACGACTGCGCCCCCGCGTGCACGATCACCCCGGACGACGTCCCGTCCGCCGGGGACGGGCTCGGGAACCCGGACCGCGCCCTGCGCGGCGCGAACGCCGCCTACGTCATCTACACGTCGGGTTCGACCGGCCGGCCCAAGGGCGTGACGGTCACCCACTCGGCCGTCCTCAACTACTACGAGGCGCACCGGGACCGGCTCTTCGACCCGGTCGCCGAGGCGGCGGGCGGACGCCGGATGCGGTTCGCGCACCTCGCGTCGTTCTCGTTCGACACGTCGTGGATGGGCCTGCTGTGGATGATGCACGGCCACGAGCTCCACCTCATCGACGACGACACCCGCCGCGACGTCGAGGCGTACACCCGGTACGTGGCGCGCGCGCACATCGACGTCGTCAACACGACTCCCTCGCACTTCACGTCCCTGCGCGACGCGGGCCTGCTGGACGACGACGGCCGGCACCGCCCGGCGCACCTCCTCCTCGGCGGCGAGGCCGTCGGCGAGGCGCTCTGGGCCGAGCTGCGCGCCCTCGCCCCCGCCCTCACGGCCCGCAACTTCTACGGGCCGACCGAGTCGACGGTCGACACGACGAACCAGGTCGTCGCCGACGCCGACCGGCCCTCGATCGGCGGCCCGCAGCGCGGCACCCGCGCCTACGTGCTGGACGCCGCCCTCCAGCCCGCGCCCCCCGGCGTCCCCGGCGAGCTGTACCTGGCGGGCGCCCAGCTCGCCCGCGGCTACCTCGGCCGCCCCGGCCTCACCGCCGGACGGTTCGTCGCCGACCCGTACGGCCCGCCCGGCGACCGCATGTACCGGACCGGCGACCTCGCCCGGTGGCGCCCCGACGGCACCCTCGAGTACCTCGGCCGCGCCGACGACCAGGTCAAGATCCGCGGATACC
The DNA here is from genome assembly GCF_003947565.1 of Actinomadura sp. WAC 06369. Taxonomy (NCBI): domain Bacteria; kingdom Bacillati; phylum Actinomycetota; class Actinomycetes; order Streptosporangiales; family Thermomonosporaceae; genus Actinomadura; species Actinomadura sp. WAC 06369. Next base: position 12,933 of record NZ_QHJN01000020.1, read on the forward strand.
GGGTCGAGCCCGGCGAGATCGAGTCCGTCCTGGCCGGGTTCGAGAGCGTCGCGGGGGCCGCCGTCGTCGTCCGCGACGGCCGCCTCGCCGCCTACGTCGTCCCCGCCTCCGTGGACGTCGCCGCGCTGCGCGCGCACGCCGCCGCGCGGCTGCCCGACCACATGATGCCGTCGTTCACGGCCCTCGACGCGCTCCCGCTCACCGTGAACGGCAAGCTCGACCGGGCCGCGCTGCCCGCCCCCGGCGGCACCGCCGGGGCCGGCCGCCGCGCGCCCCGCACCCCGCAGGAGGAGATCCTCGCGGGCCTGTTCGCCGAGATCCTCGGCGCGGCCCGCGTCGGCGCCGACGACTCGTTCTTCGACCTCGGCGGCGACTCCCTCACCGCCACCCGCCTCGTCGGCCGGGTCCGCTCCGCCCTCGGCGCCGAACTCCCCGTCCGGGCGCTGTTCGAGGCCCCGACCCCCGCCGGGCTCGCCGCCCGCCTCGCCGGCGCCGGACGCGACGTCCGGCCCGCCCTCCGGCCCGCCGAACGGCCCGACGTCGTCCCGCTCTCGCACGCGCAGCAGCGGCTCTGGTTCCTCAACCGGTTCCAGGGCGCCGGGGCCCTGTTCAACATGCCGGTCGCGCTCCGCCTCGACGGCGCCCTCGACCTCGACGCCCTCCGCGCCGCGCTCGCCGACGTCGCCGCCCGGCACGAGTCGCTCCGCACCATCTTCCCGGACGGCTCCGGCAGCGCCCGCCAGCTCGTCCTCGACCCGGCCGCCGCCCGGCCCCGCCTGGACGCGGCCGCGACCGACGAGGCGCGGCTGCCCGCCGCCCTCGCCGCGGCCGCCGGGCAGGGCTTCGACCTCTCCGTCGAGCCGCCGCTGCGGGCCCGCCTGTTCGCGCTCGGCGGCGACACGCACGTCCTGCTGCTGGTCCTGCACCACATCGCCGCCGACGGCTGGTCGATGGCGCCGCTCGCCCGCGACGTCATCCTCGCCTACGCGTCGCGCGCGGAGGGCCGTGCGCCGGAGTGGGCGCCGCTGCCGGTGCAGTACGCGGACTACACGCTGTGGCAGCAGGAGCTGTTCGGTTCGGAGGACGACCCGGACAGCCTGATCTCGCGGCAGATCGCCTACTGGCGCGACGCCCTCGCCGGGCTGCCGGACGAACTGCCGCTCCCCGCCGACCGGCCGCGCCCCGCCGAGGCGTCCTACCGGGGCGGCACCCACGAGTTCGACCTCGACGCCGACCTGCACGCCGGGCTCGTCGCCCTCGCCCGCCGGCACGGCGCCAGCCTTTTCATGGTCGTGCAGGCCGCCTACGCCGCGCTCCTCACGCGGCTGGGCGCGGGGACGGACGTGCCGATCGGCTCGCCGATCGCGGGCCGCACCGACGAGGCCCTCGACGACCTCGTCGGCATGTTCGTCAACATGCTCGTCCTGCGCACCGACACGTCCGGCGACCCGTCCTTCAACGACCTGATCGCCCGCGTGAAGGACACCGACCTCGCCGCCTACGCGAACCAGGACCTCCCGTTCGAGCGGCTCGTCGAGATCCTCAACCCGGCGCGCTCGATGGCCCGGCACCCGCTGTTCCAGGCCGTCCTGTCCTTCCAGAACAACCCCGAGGCCCGCCTCGAACTCGACGGCCTCACCGGCCGCGCCGAACCCCTCGCCTCCGGCGTCGCGAAGTACGACCTGTCGCTCTACCTGCGGGAGCGCCACGGCGACGACGGCGCGCCCGGCGGCCTCGAAGCCGCGCTCGAGTACGCCCTCGACCTGTTCGACCCCGCCACCGCCGCCTCGATCGGCGACCGCTTCGAACGGCTCGTCCGCGCGCTCGTCGCCGACCCCGACGCCCCCATCGGCACCGCCGACGTCCTCGACCGCACCGAGCGCCGCACCCTCCTGCGCACGTGGGCGGGCGGCCGCGCCCCGGTCGCCGAGCGGGCGACGATCCCTGCGTTGTTCGAGGCGCGTGCGGCGGAGCGTCCGGACGCGGTGGCGGTGTCGTTCGAGGGTGTGTCGTGGACGTTCGGTGAGGTGAACGCGCGGGCGAACCGGTTGGCGCGTCGTCTGGTCGAGCGGGGTGTGGGTCCGGAGCAGTTCGTTGCGCTGGCGCTGCCGCGTTCGGCGGAGCTGGTCGTTGCGATCCTTGCGGTGTTGAAGGCGGGCGCGGCGTATGTGCCGATCGATCCGGATTATCCGGAGGATCGGATCGCGTACATGCTGGACGACGCCCGTCCCGTCCTGACGATCCGGCCGGAGGATGTCGACGCTCCCGGATACGACGACACGAACCTGGACGTGCGGATCTCCCCGGACAACCCGGCGTACGTGATCTACACGTCCGGGTCGACGGGCCGCCCGAAGGGTGTTGTCGTCCCGCACCAGAACGTGGTGCGACTCCTCCGCTCTACGGAGAAGTGGTTCGATTTCGGTCCGGACGACGTGTGGACGCTGTTCCACTCGTACGCGTTCGACTTCTCGGTGTGGGAGCTGTGGGGCTCGCTGCTGTACGGCGGCCGTCTCGTGGTCGTCCCCTACATGACTTCACGGTCGCCGCAGGACTTCCTTCGCCTGCTCGAAGCGGAGCGGGTGACGGTCCTCAACCAGACGCCGTCGGCGTTCTACCAGTTGATGGCCGCCGACCGGGAGGACCCGGGCCACGACCTTTCGGCGCTGCGCTATGTCGTCTTCGGCGGGGAAGCCCTCGAACTCGGCCGTCTGGACGACTGGTACTCGCGGCATCCGGAGAACGCTCCGACGCTCGTCAACATGTACGGGATCACCGAGACCACGGTGCACGTATCCTACGTCGCCCTCGACCGTGCGTACGCGGCGACCGCTCCCGGCAGCATCATCGGGACCGGGATCCCTGACCTGCGCGTCTACGTGCTCGACGACTACCTCCAGCCCGTTCCGCCGGGCGTCGTGGGCGAGCTGTACGTGGCGGGCTCCGGCCTCGCGCGCGGCTACCTGAACCGTCCCGCGCTGTCCGCGGAGCGGTTCGTCGCCGACCCCCACGGCAAAGCGGGCACCCGCATGTACCGGACGGGTGACCTGGGCCGATGGCGCCGCGACGGGGCACTGGAGTACCTCGGCCGCGCGGACCAGCAGGTTCAGCTGCGCGGGTTCCGGATCGAGCCGGGCGAGGTCGAGGCGGCCCTCACCCGCCACGGCGACATCCGCGACGCCGCCGTCGTCGTGCGCGACGACCGCTTGATCGCCTACGTCGTCGGCTCGGGCGTCGAGTCCGCCGAGCTGCGGCGGTTCGTGGGCCGTGACCTGCCGGACTACATGGTTCCTGCGGTCATCGTCGAGCTGGACGCCCTCCCGCTCACTGTGAACGGGAAGCTCGACCGCAAGGCGCTCCCCGAACCCGACTTCTCGGCCAAGGTCTCCTCCCGCACGCCGTCCACCCCCGAAGAAGAGACCCTGGCCCGGCTGTTCGCCGAGGTGCTGAACCTTGAGCGGGTCGGGGTGGACGACGGGTTCTTCGACCTCGGCGGCGACTCCATCATCGCCATCCAACTCGTCTCCCGGGCCCGTCAAAGCGGCCTGGTGGTGAGCCCGCGCGAGGTGTTCCAGCACCAGACCGTCGAGGAACTGGCGGCCGTCGCCCGGCCGGTGGGGGAGGACGAGCAGGTCGAGGCGGAACCGCCCGGCGCGGGGATCGGGCAGGTTCCCGCGACGCCGATCATGCACTGGTTCCGGGACCTCGACGGGCCGGTCGCGGGCTACAGCCAGCGCATGCTGCTCCAGGTGCCGCCGTCCCTCGGCGTCGCGGACCTGACCCGGGCGCTGCGCACGGTCATCGACCACCACGACATGCTCCGTCTCCGCGTGCACGGCGCCGAGTTCGAGGTCGCCGAGCGGGGGGCGGTCGACGCGGCGCCGCTCGTCCGGCGCGTGGACGTCGCCGGGCTGGACGGCGCGGAGCTGCGGGCGGTCCTCGCCGCGGAGGCCCGCGCCGCGCGCGCCCGGCTCGACCCCGAGGCCGGGACGACGGCGCAGCTCGTCTGGTTCGACGCCGGCCCGGACCGCTCGGGCCGCCTCCTGCTCACCCTGCACCACCTGGTCGTGGACGGCGTGTCGTGGCGGGTCCTGCTGCCCGACCTCGTCACCGCGTGGGCCGGGGAGGCGCCCGACCCCGTCCCGACGTCGTTCCGCCGGTGGGCGCAGCGGCTCGCCGCCGAGGCGTCCGACCCGGCCCGCGCCGCCGAGCTGCCGCTGTGGGAGGACGTCCTCGCGACGCCCGATCCCGCGCTGGGCGCGCGGCCGCTGGACCCGGCCGCCGACACGTTCGGCGCCGCCCGCCACCGCACGGTGAGCCTGCCCGCCGACGTCACCGGGCCGCTCCTCGCGGACGTCCCGGCCGCGTTCCACGGGCGGGTCAACGACGTGCTGCTCACCGCGCTCGCGCTGGCCGTCGCCGAGTGGCGCCGCGACCGGGGCGTGACGGACGAGACGGCGGTGCTCGTCGACCTCGAGGGCCACGGCCGCGAGGAGATCGTCCCGGGCGTGGACCTGTCGCGGACGGTCGGCTGGTTCACGTCGATCTTCCCGGTGCGGCTCGACGCGGGCTGGGTGGAGCCGTCCGACGTCCGCGAGGGCGGCCAGGCGGTCGGGACCGCGCTGAAACGCGTCAAGGAGCAGCTCAGGGAGATCCCCGACAACGGGATCGGGTACGGGCTGCTGCGGTACCTCAACCCGTCGTCGGCGGCGCGGCTCGCCGGGCGCCCGCACCCGCAGGTCGCGTTCAACTACCTGGGGCGGTCGGCCGCCCCGGAGGCCGCCGACTGGGGCCCGGCCGCGCAGGAGGAGTCCGACGCCCTGGGCGGCGGGCAGGACGACGCGCTCGCGCTCGTCCACGCGATCGAGGTGAACGCCCACACCCGGGACCTGCCGGACGGCCCCGAACTGACCGCCACCTGGACCTACGCCGCGGACCTGTTCGACGACGCCGCGATCGCCGACCTGGCGGGGCGCTGGACGGCGGCGCTGCGCGGCCTCGTCGCGCACGTCGTGGACGGCGCCGCCGCGGGCCCGGTCGGCGGGTTCACGCCGTCCGACCTGTCGCTGGTGGACGTGAGCCAGGACGAGATCGACGAGCTCGCCGCGGAGCTCGACGGGGAATGGGAGGACGATTGAGCACGTCGCAACTCGAGGACATCCTCCCGCTGTCCCCCCTGCAGCAGGGGCTGTTCTTCCACGCCCTGTACGACTCGGACCGCGACGTCTACACGGCGCAGATCGTGTTCGACCTGCGCGGACCGCTGGACGCGGACGCGCTGCGGGCCGCCGCCGCGACGCTGCTGCGCCGCCACGCGAACCTGCGCGCCGGGTTCCGGCAGCGCAAGGAGGGCTCGCCCGTCCAGGTCGTCCACCGCACGGTGAAGCTGCCCTGGCGGGACGCCGACCTGACCGGCCTGCCGGACGCCGACCGGGAGGCGGAGGCGCGGCGGCTCGCGGACGCCGAGCGGGCCCGGCCGTTCGACATGGCGAAGCCGCCGCTGCTGCGGTTCCTGCTCATCCGGTTGGGCGACGACCTGCACCGCATGGTGTTCACCAACCACCACATCCTGCTCGACGGCTGGTCCACGCCCGTCCTGCAGACCGAGCTGTTCGCGCTCTACCTGGCGAAGGGCGACGACACCGGCATGCCGCGCGTCGCCCCGTACAAGAACTACCTCGCGTGGCTCGCGCAGCAGGACCGGGCCGCCGCCGAGGACGCCTGGCGCCGCGCCCTCGACGGGTTCACCGAGCCCGCGCTCGTCGCGCCCGGCGCGTCCGAGCCCGGCGCGGAGACGCCGGGACGGGTCCGCACCCGCCTCACCGAAGACCTCACCGCCGCGCTCGGCGCGCGCGCCCGCGCGCAGGGCGTCACCCTCAACACCGTCCTGCAGCTCGCGTGGGGCGTCCTGCTGGGCCGCCTCACCGGGAGCACGGACGTCGTGTTCGGCGCCGCCGTGTCCGGACGGCCCCCCGAACTGCAGGGCGTCGAGCAGATGATCGGCCTGTTCATCAACACGCTGCCGATCCGGGTGCGGGTCCGCCCCGCCGACACCGTCGCCGCCGCGCTCACCCGGCTGCAGGACGAGCAGGCCGCGCTGATGCCGCACCACCACCTCGGCCTCTCCGACGTGCAGCGGCTCGCGGGCGGCCGGGCGCTGTTCGACACGATGACGGTGCTGGAGAACTACCCGTTCGACCCCGACGCCGCGGGCACCGACCTCGGCGGGCTGTCCCTGCACGGCGTGGACGGCCACGACGCCAGCCACTACCCGCTGACGTTCGCGGCCGTCCCCGGCCGGGCGCTGTCGCTGCGGATCGACCACCGCACCGACCTGTTCCCGCCGGACGACGCCGAACGGCTGATGCGGCGGCTGGTCCGCGTCCTCGAGGCGATCGCGCACCGGCCCGGCCTGCCGCTCGGCGCCGTCGACGTCCTCGACGCCGAGGAGCGCGCGCTCGTCCTGCGCGACTGGCAGGGACCGGAGACCGGCCGCCCCGCCCGCACCGTCACCGGCGTCTTCGCCGAGCGGGTCGCCGCCGCGCCCGGCGCGGTCGCCGTCCGCACGCCGCACACCGGCGCGTCGCTCACCTACGCCGACCTGGACGAGCGCGCCAACCGGCTCGCGCACCGGCTCATCGGGCTCGGGGTCGGGCGGGACGTGCCGGTCGCCGTGCTGCTGGAGCGGTCCGCCGACATCGCCGTCGCGTCCCTCGCGATCCTCAAGGCGGGCGGCGCGTACGCGCCGATCCACCACGGGTACCCGGCCGAGCGCACCGCGTGGGCGGTCGCCGAGGTCGCGGCGCCCGTCCTCGTGGTGAACGCGCCGATGCGCGGGCGCGCCGCGGACCTGGAGACGTCCGCGCACGTCCTCGACCTCGACGGCGACCCCGAACTCGCCGCGCTGCCCGGCACCGACCCCGGCGTCCCGTGCCACCCCGAGCAGCTCGCGTGCGTCCTGTTCACCTCCGGGTCGACGGGCGTGCCGAAGGGCGTGATGCTCCGGCACCGCGACGCCGTCGACCTCGCCACGGACGGACGGCTGCGCGGCGGGGCCCACGACCGCGTCCTGGTGCACTCGCCGCACGCGTTCGACGCGTCGCTCTACGAGCTGTGGACGCCGCTGCTGCACGGCGGCACGGCCGTCGTCGCGCCGCCCGGCCACCTCGACGGCGCCGCCATCGAGCGGCTCGCCGAGGACGGCGACCTCACCGGCCTGTTCCTCACCACGACCCTGTTCAACCTCGTCGCGGACGAGCGGCCGCAGGCGTTCGCGCGGCTCCGCGAGGTGCTCACCGGCGGCGAGGCCGGATCCCCGGCGGCGGTCCGCAAGGTCCTCGCCGCGTGCCCCGGCACCGAGGTCGGCAACGTGTACGGGCCGACCGAGGCCACCACGTACACGACCGTCACCGGGCTGCGCGGCCCGCTCGCCGACCCCACCGAGACGTCCGCCGTGCTGGGCCGCCCGATCGGTGACATGCGCGTCTACGTGCTGGACGCGGGCCTGCGGCCCGTCCCGCCCGGGGTGGTGGGGGAGGCGTACATCGCGGGCGCCGGGCTCGGCCGCGGCTACCTGCGCCGCCCGGCGCTCACCGCCGAGCGGTACGTCGCCGACCCGTACGGCGCGCCCGGCGACCGCATGTACCGGACGGGCGACCTGGTGCGGTGGCGCCCCGGCGGCACCCTGGAGTACGTCGACCGCGCCGACTTCCAGGTGAAGGTGCGGGGCTTCCGCATCGAGCTGGGCGAGATCGAGGCCGCGGTCGCCGCGCACCCCGCCGTCGCGAACGTCGCCGTCGTCGCCCGCGAGGACGCGCCCGGCGTGAAGTCGCTCGTCGCGTACGTCATCGCCCCCGGCCTGCCGGCCGGGGACGGGGACGGAGACGGGACGGGCGGCCTGCGGCGGTTCGTCGCCCGCCGGCTGCCCGAGTACATGGTGCCCGCGGCGTTCGTCCGGCTCGACACGTTCCCCGTCGGGCCCAACGGCAAGCTCGACCGCCGCGCGCTGCCCGCCCCCGACTACGGGGAGGCCGCCGCCGGGCGCCCCCCGGCCACCCCCGAGGAGGAGCGGCTCGCCGGGATCGTCGCGGGCGTCCTCGGCCTCGACGAGGTCGGCGCGGACGTCAGCTTCTTCGACCTCGGCGGCGACAGCATCACCGCGCTGAAGGTCGTCACCCGCGCCCGGCAGGCCGGCATCGAGCTGACCCCCAAGGACGTGTTCACCCACCAGACGGTCGAGGCCCTCACCCGCGTCGGCGACCCCGAGGACCGGCTCGGCTTCGAGGTGCTGCTCCCGATCCGGGCGTCCGGGACGCGGCCGCCGGTGTTCTTCGTGCACCCCGCCGGGGGCCTCGCGTGGGGCTACCTGCAGTTCCGGCGGCACCTCGGACCCGACCAGCCCGTCTACGGGCTCCAGGCGCGGGCGTTCACCCGGTCCGAGCTGCCGGGGTCGGTCGAGGAGATGGCCGAGGACTACCTGGCGCAGATCCGCGCCGTCCGCCCGTCCGGCCCCTACCACCTCGCGGGCTGGTCGCTCGGCGGGCTCGTCGCCTACGAGATGGCCGTCCGCCTCCGGGCCGCGGGGGAGGAGGTCGGGATGCTCGCGCTCATCGACGCCTACCACGGGCAGGACCTCGAGTCCGAGCGCCGCGAGGTCCTGCCCGAGCTGCTCCAGGCCATCGGCATCGACGCCGGGATGATCGCCGCGGACGGCGCCCCCGACATGGCGCGGATCATGGCGGTGCTCGCCGAGCGCGAGGACGCCCTCGCCACCCTCGGCGAGGACGACCTCGTCAACGTCTACCGCAACTACGAGAACGGGCTCCGGCACGCCGAGGAGTACCGGCCCGGCCGGTACCGCGGCGACGTGGTGTTCTTCACCGCGCTCAGGGGGCGCACCGCCGACTCCCCCACCGGGCGGGCGAACTGGGGCCCGCTCGTCGACGGCGGCGTCGAGGAGTACCCGATCGACGTCGACCACCACCTGCTGATGGAGCCCGGCCCCGCCGCCGAGATCGGCGCCGTGCTCGCCGCAAGGCTCGACAAACTCCACAGCGAGACCGGAAAGGGATGACATGACGAACCCGTTCGAGGACCCCGACGGCACGTACCTCGTGCTCGTCAACGACGAGGGCCAGCACTCGCTGTGGCCGTCCTTCGCGGAGGTCCCCGCCGGCTGGACCGTGGCGAAGGACGAGGACACGCGCGACGCCTGCCTGCGGTACGTCGACGAGAACTGGACCGACATGCGGCCCAAGAGCCTCGTCGAGGCCATGGGTGACTAGCCCGGGAGAGCCCGTCGAAGTCCCCGCCGTCACCGAGTGGACGATGGAGATGCTCGACGCCGCCGACCTGCGCCCCGCGCCGCTGCCCGGCGCCGAGATGACGTTCACGCTGGCCCGGCGGCCCTCCGCCGAGGTCAACCGCGCCCTGTACGCGCTGGTCGGCGCCCGCGTCTGCTGGACCGACCGGTTCGGCTGGACGCACGCCGACTGGTGCGCCTGGGTGGAGCGCCCCGAGCTGGGCACGTGGATCGCGATGGCCGAGGGCACCGTCGCCGGGTTCTTCGAGATCGAGGCGCAGCCCGGCGGCGACACCGAGATCCACCTGGTCGGGCTGGGTCCCGCGTTCGTCGGCCGCGGCTGCGGCGGGTACCTGGTGGAGCAGTGCGTCCGGCGGGCGTGGCGGCGCGGCGAGCTGTGGGCGCCGGGCGCCGGCCCGGCCACGCGGGTGTGGCTGCGCACCAGCAGCCTCGACCACCCCAACGCGATGGCGAACTACCGGCGCCGGGGCTTTAAGGTGGCCGCGGAGACCGTTGCCCCCAAGCTCGTCCCCGACCCCCGGACGGCGCCGTGGCCGCTGCCGCGCGATCCGCGCGCCGTCCCCCGCCGGGGCGAGGAGGAGTTGATCACGTGAGCTGGTTCCGCTGCGCCGAGCCGCGCCCCTGGGCGTCCATGCGGCTGTTCTGCCTGCCGCACGCGGGCGGGTCGGCGGTGTTCTACCGGACCTGGGCCAAGGAGATCAGCCCCGCCGTCGAGGTCCACGCCGTCCAGTACCCGGGGCGCGCCGACCGGATGGGCGAGCCGCTCGTCACCGACCCGCACCAGCTCGCGCGGCTCGTCGCGGGCGCGATGGCGCCGCTCGTCGACCGCCCGGCCGCGCTGTTCGGGCACAGCATGGGCGCCGTCATCGCCTACGAGGCAGCGCGGCTGCTGCAGGAGCGGGGGAGCGCGCCCGTGCACCTGTTCGTGTCCGGTGCCCGCCCGCCGCACGACCGGGGGGACGACCGGGTCGCCGAGCGCGACGACGACGGGCTGGTCGCCGAGATGGTGAAGCTCGGCGGGACGGACGCCGAGGCGCTGCGCGACCCGGAGCTGCGGGAGCTCGTCCTGCCGTACGTCCGCAACGACTTCGCGCTGATCGAGGGCTACGCGCACCGGGACGGCACCCGGCTCGCCGTCCCGGTCACGGCGATCATCGGGGACGACGACCCGCACGTCACGGCGGACCAGGCCGCCGGATGGGCGGACGTCACCGACGGCCGGTTCGCCCTCAGGACGCTGCCGGGCGGCCACTTCTACCTGGCCGACCGGCAGCCCGACGTGATCGCCGAGGTCCTGCGGACCCTCGAGGTCCCCGCCGTCTAGCGCGGAACCCTTCGGAGACCGGCGCGAACAGGGGACCGGCGCGAACAGGGGACCGGCGCGAACAGGGGACCGGCGCGCACCGGGTCGGTGCGCGCCGGACCTGTGAGGTTCGCCGGATCGGGTCCGGGATCAGTACACGCTCAGGCCGTACCGGGACAGGGGCTCGGTGACCGGCTGGAAGAACGTGGTGCCGCCCCAGGTGCAGTTGCCGCTGCCGCCCGAGGTCAGGCCCAGCGCGGTCGACCCGGAGAACAGCGACCCGCCGCTGTCGCCCGGCTCGGCGCACACGGTCGTCCGGATGAGGCCGCTGACGCTGCCCTCCGCGTAGTTGACGGTCTGGTTGAGGGCGGTGACCTGGCCGCGGTGGACGCCGGTGGTGCTGCCGCTGCGGGTGACGCTCTGGCCGACCGTCGCGTTGCCGGCCCGCGTGATGTCCTGCGTGCCGCCGCCGTACAGGTGGACGACGCCGCGGGTGTCCTGCGGGGTCGACGTGTACCGCACGACGCCGTAGTCGTTGCCGGGGAAGCTGCTGGCGTAGTTGCGGCCGAGGGTGCGCCCGCTGCCGTCCGTCCAGGTCGACCCGATGGCGGTGCAGTGCCCCGCCGTCAGGAAGTAGTAGGTGCTGCCGCTGCGGACGTTGAAGCCGAGCGAGCAGCGGCCGCCGCCCGCGTAGATGGCCTGGCCGCCGGCGGTGAACATGCGGAACTCGCCGGCGACCCGCTCGGTGCGGACGGCCGCGCCGTGCTGGGCGGCCTCGCCGCGCACCTTCTCCAGGTTCGCGCCCTTGACGGTGCTGTCCATCGTCAGCACGACCTTGTTGGACACGGGGTCGATCGCCCACGCGGTGCCGGGGACGGTCGCGTCCCGCTTCAGCTCGGCCATGACCTCCTTCAGGTCGGCGCCGCTGCGCTCGACCGTCTTCGGCTGCGCGCCCGCCGCGCGGACGGTCCGCGCGGCGGCGGCGTCGGTGACGGTGACGACGAGCTTGTCGGTGGACGAGTCGAGGTAGGCGCCCGCGCTGCGGGCGCCGAGCCGCTCGGCGAGCTGGGCGGCCACCTGGTCGGGGGCGCCCGGGGCCGCGGGTGCGGCGGCCGCCGGCGGGGCGGTGACGAGGGCGGCCGCCGCGAGGCCGGCCGCCGCGGCGGCGGTTGCGGCGGCGGCGCGGGCGCGTCCGTGACGCTTGGACATTCGTGCCTCCAGGGGGGAGCTGGCACGCCCCGATGGCGCGCCGGAGACACCGCACATGGTTGAGGAACCGGCAAAGCAGACGTAAGGCAAGAAGGTGACAAACATGTGTGAACCCGTTGGCACGTTGAGTGCGGAGCCGCAGGCGGCGGGCGGAGTGAGGGGGGCGCCGTTCGACGTGCCGTTCAATGTTCAATCGCGCGTTCGATAAGGCCCCGGCCCGCCCCCCCGGACCACCGTCCGGACCGCCGCTCGGACCGCCGCCCGGTCCGGGCCCGATCCGGCGCACGCTGGGCCTCCCCAGCGGGCCGATCGGGGCGTACAACGGAGGGACGGGGGACCGGACGAGCGCCGGCGGAACCCCCGCCGCCCCCGGTCCCGCGCGGAAGGCACGGGAGGGCCCATGGGCGTCGAGATCCGGGTGGAGGGGCTCAGGAAGTCGTTCGGGCGGCAGGTGATCTGGGACGACGTGTCCCTCACCGTCCCGGCGGGGGAGATCTCCGCCCTGCTCGGCCCCTCCGGAACCGGCAAGTCCGTGTTCCTCAAGAACCTCGTCGGCCTGCTGCGCCCCGACCGCGGCCACGTCTACGTCGGCGGCGGCGACGTCCCCCGCCTGCGCGAGCGCGACCTGTACCGGATGCGCCGCACGTTCGGGGTGCTGTTCCAGGACGGCGCCCTGTTCGGCTCCATGAACGTCTTCGACAACATCGCGTTCCCGCTCCGCGAGCACACGAGGAAGGGCGAGGCCGAGATCCGCAGGATCGTCCTGGAGAAGATGGACATGGTCGGCCTCGCGGGCTCGGGCGACAAGCTGCCCGGCGAGATCTCCGGCGGGATGAAGAAGCGCGCCGGCCTCGCCCGCGCGCTCGTCCTGGAACCGGAGATCATCCTCGCCGACGAGCCCGACTCGGGCCTCGACCCCGTCCGCACCGCCTACCTCAACCAGCTGTTCGTGGACGTCAACGCCGAGTTCGGGACGACCTTCCTCATCGTCACCCACGACATCGGCACCGCCCGCGTCCTCCCCGACAACCTCGGCCTGCTGTTCCGCCGCGGCCTGGTCATGTTCGGGCCGCGCGAGATGGTCCTGTCCAGCACGCACCCGGCGGTGAACCAGTTCTTCAACGCGCGCCGCGAGGGCCCCATCGGGATGGCCGAGGAGAAGGACGTCGCGGAACTGGCGGCCGAGAGCGCCCCGGTGCCGCCGCCCGCGCCGATCCCGCCGCAGCTCATGCCGAGCGACGGGCGGATCCGCCCGTCCATGCACCGCCCCGGCGAATGGCTCGCCGCGCACCGGGTGACGCCGCCGCCCGGCTCGTTCATCGACGAGAACGGGCGCGACTGGCTCACCGACTGGGACGCCCTCGTCGCCGCGCGGCAGCGCCCCCGCCCGTGACGCCGCCCGCCCGGATCGGGAGAATGGTCCGGTGACGCTCCTTCTGAACCGTTCCGACCTGGAAGGGCTGCTCGAGCCCGCCGGGTGCCTCGACGCGATCCGCCGCGGTTTCACCGCCCCGCCTGCCGAGACGGCGGCGCACCGGACGGTCGCGCCGCTGCCCGGCCCCGGCACCGCGACGGCGCTGCTGCCCGGCCTCGTCCCCGGCGTGCCCGCCTACACCGTGAAGGTCAACGCGAAGTTCCCCGGGAACCGGCCCGCGCTGCGCGGCGTCGTCTGCCTGCACGACGCGGAGACCGGCGAGCTGCTCGCCCAGCTCGACTCCGCCACCGTCACCGCGTGGCGCACCGGGCTCGCCGCCGCGCTCGGCACCCACGCGCTCGCCCGGCCCGCCGCCGACACGGTCGCCGTCGTCGGCGCGGGCGCCCAGGCGGAACTCGTCCTGCGGGGCCTCGCCGAACTGCGTCCCGTCCGCGCCCTCACCGTCTGCGACGTGGACGCCGGACGCGCCGCCGCGTTCGCCGAACGGCACGGCGAGCGGCTCGGCGCGCCCGCGTCCGTCGCGCCGAACCCGCGCGCCGCCGCCCGCGCCGCCGGGATCGTCGTCACCGCCACCTGGACGCGCCGCCCGCTCCTGCACGCCGCCGACGTCGCGCCCGGCACGCACGTCACCTCCCTCGGCGCCGACGAGCCCGGCAAGGCCGAACTCGGCCCCGACCTGCTGAAGAACGCCCGCGTCGTCGTCGACGACATCGCGTTCGCGGTCGAGACGGGCGTCCTCGCGTCCGCCGGCCTGGACGTCCAGCACGCGGCCGGGACCCTCCGCGACCTGCTGCGCGGCGAGGTCCCGGGCCGGGCGCGGGACGAGGAGGTGACCGTGTACGCGCCGGTCGGCCTGCCCTGGCAGGACCTCGCGCTGAGCTGGGCCGCGTACGAGGCCGCCCGCGCCGCCGGCGTCGGCCGCGAGTTCGACTTCCTCGCCTGACGGCCCGCCCCGCCTACAGCACGAACTCGTCGAGGACCGGCACGAGCCGCTCCTCCTCGTGGTCGAGGTGGGCGTTCACTTCGGCCACGAGGCGGTCGACGTCGGCCGCGAGCGCGGCGGGGTCGGGCGCGTCCGACGCCAGCGCGGCCCGCAGCTCCGCCAACAGGCCCTTCAGCACCTCGTGCTCCTCGCGGAGCAGGTCGATGACCGGGGCCAGCTCGGGACGGTTCCGCTCCAGAGTCGGGAAGATCATGCGGTCCTCGCTCCCGTGGTGGAACTCGAGCCCGTGGCAGAAGGTGAGGCAGTTGACGCGGAGCTGGGCACCGATCGTCGTTCCGGACGCGGCGACCTCCCGCCGGATCGCGTCGAGCTCGCGGCGGAACTCGCCGTGGATCCGCTTGAGCCCCTGCCCCTGGGGGCCGCGCGGCGGGCCCGAGTCGATGGGAGTGAGCGCGACGACCGGCAGCGTGCGGCCGGACTTCTCCTCGTACTCGGCCCATCCGGCGTCGGCCTCGACGGCGCGGGCGAACAGCCGGTCGCGCTCCTCGCCGTCCAGGACGGACGCGTCCGCCTCCTGCGTGAACGCGCCGGTCTCGATGGTGACGCGCGGGTTCGCGACGAGGTTGCGGAACCAGGCCGGGTGCCGGGGGGCGCCGCCGGCGGACGCGATGACCAGCAGCCGCTCGGGCCCGTCCGGCAGGTAGCCGAGCGGGACGGTGTGCCGGGCGCCGGACCGTGCGCCGGTCGTCGTCAGCAGGAGCAGCCGGCCGCCCTCGAACATGCCCCCGACGCGGCCGTCATTGGCGCGGAACTCCTCGATGACCTGACGGTTGAAATCCATTCTGCGGTGTCTCTCCTTTTGTTTTCGGGCAGGGGTGATCGGCCATGGGGCGAGGCGCGGCCTGGCTGGGAAAAGGGTGGGGAAAAGCGCGCCGAATCGGTTCGCGCGGCGCGAAGGGAACCGTGCGCGGAACGTCACCGAGAGGCGCGTCGGAAGGCGCGTCGGAACGCTCAGAAAGCGTTCAGGGAGCGTTCAGGGCGCACCTGCGGCGCGCACGGAGCGCACACGGAGAAGAGAAGAAGGAAGTGCGAAGGAAGGGCGGGGCACGCGCCCGCCTCGGGCTCACGCCGAGGCCGGGTGCCTCACTCGCTCATGCCCAGACAGGGCAGACCCGGCAGTCACGATCGAAAAGGTATCAGCGTCGGCCGGTCATCGCAATCGGCAATTCACAGATTCTCGCGGAGGGCGAGCGCGGCGGCCTGGGTGCGGCCGGAAACGTTCAGTTTCGCGAGGATGTTGGAGACGTGGACGCTCGCCGTCTTCGGCGAGATGAACAGCGTCTCGGCGATCTCGCGGTTGCTGCGGCCCTCGGCGACGAGCTTCAGCACCTCCCGCTCCCGCGCGGTCAGCGCGGCGAACGGGCCGCCCGCGGCCGGGCGCTCCGCGGGCGCGGCCAGCCGGGCGCGGGCGCCGAGGTCGCGGAGCGCCGCCAGCAGCGGCGCGGCGCCCAGCCGCTCGGCGGTCCCGGCGGCGCGCCGCCACTGCGCGGCGGCGGCGTCCCGGTCGCCGGCCTCGGCGAGCGCCTCGGCCAGCCGCCAGCGCGACCGCGCCACCTCGTACACGAACCCGCCGCCGTCCGTCCCGTACCGGAACAGCTCGGCGGCCCGGCGCCACAGGTCAGGGTCGAGGACGCCGTCCACGCGGCGGCGCTCGGCCTCCACGCGGGCGAGCCACGCGCGCCCCTCCACGCCGAGGGACGGGCGGTGGCGCCCGTCGGGGTCGTACTCGGCGACCGTCCGGGCCCGCTCGGCGAGCGCGTCGGCGGCCGCGGCGGCGGCCGCCGCGGCCGCCGCGTCCCCGGCGGAGCGGGCGCGGGCGGCGAGTTCGGCGTGCGCCCACAGGCCCGTCGCGGCGATCCGGATGGCGCTGGTCTCGGCGCCGTACGGGCCGGCCA
Source organism: Actinomadura sp. WAC 06369 (assembly GCF_003947565.1). NCBI lineage: Bacteria > Bacillati > Actinomycetota > Actinomycetes > Streptosporangiales > Thermomonosporaceae > Actinomadura > Actinomadura sp. WAC 06369. Next base: position 29,100 of record NZ_QHJN01000020.1, read on the forward strand.
GCACCGCGTCGACGTGCGCGACCGCCGTGCCGGGGTCGCCGCGCCACAGGGCGTGCTCGGCGGCCAGGCCCCGCGTGATGTAGATGAGGAAGTGGTCCTCCGGCAGGAGCGGCTCCAGCCGGCGCAGCCGCTCGTCCACGCCGGCGTCGCCCCGCGCGACCTCCAGGAACAGCGCGTAGGCGGAGACCTGCGCGTCGGCCCGCCGCGTCGCCTGGACGCCGAACCCCTCCGCCAGGCGGGCCGCCTCCGCCCAGTCGCCGGCCGTGTAGCGGATCAGGAACCGCAGGCAGCGCAGCAGCGCGCCGTACGTGCTCCAGTCGAGGCCGTTCTCGTGCGCGTACCGGGCGCCGTCGTCGGCGGCGCGGGCCGCGTCCGCCAGGTCGCCGCGGTCGAACCGGACGCCCGCGTACTGGAACATCGAGCGGAGGGCGACCAGCGGGTCCCCGCCCTTCAACGCGAGGGCGCGGGCCCCCTCGATGACCTCGTCGGCCTTCTCGTCGGCCCGCCGCTTCCAGTAGGCGCCGAGGCTGATCAGCAGGCTCGCCTCCGCGTCGACCGCGCCCGCCGCGCGGGCCACCGCCACCGCCCGCTCCGCGAACTCCGGCATCTCGCCGTCCGCGTCCCGGTACAGCAGCGTCTTCGCGTAGGTGGCAAGGGCGCGAGCGTGCTCCGTCGTGGGCGGGTCGGGAGGCAGCATCGACACCGCCTCCCGAGCGGTCGCCTGCGCCTCCTCGTCCAGGTCGAGCTCACCGAGGTAGGTGGAGAGCTGCTCGCGGATCAGCACGCCGAGCCGCAGGTCGGCCGGGTCGGCGCTCTCCAGCATGCGGCGCAGCCGCTGCACGGCGCGGCGCACCTCGCCGGCCTCCGCCGCGGCCTGCGCGGCGGCCAGCGCCAGCCGGCTCCGGTCCGTCCCGGCGGCCGCCTCCGGGTCCGCGACGGTGTCCCACAGCTCCAGCGCCCGCTCGTAGTGCTCGAACTCCTCCGCGGGCGCGCCGAGCCGCCCGGCCTCCCGCGCGGCCCGCACCGACGCGGCGAACGCGGCGGGCAGGTCGTGCGCGGCCCGGCTGTGGTGCGCCAGCTCCGCCGCCGAGCCGCCCCTCCCGTCGCCGTCCCCGGCGAGCAGCCGCGCGAAGTCGGCGTGCAGCCGGGTCCGCTCGCCCGGCAGCAGGTCGGCGTAGACGGCCTCGCGCAGCAGCGCGTGCCGGAACACGTACCCGGCGCCGTCCGGGACGAGCAGCTGGTGCGACACCACCTCGCGCAGCGCCTCGCCGGCCGGGTCCTCCGCGAGGCCCGACACCCGCCGCACCAGCTCGTCGTCCACCCGGCGGCCGGCGACCGCCGCGACCCGCACGACGCGGCGCGCGTCCGGCGACAGCCGCTCGACCCGCGACAGCAGCAGGTCGGCGAGCCCGGCGGGCAGCTCCTCCAGGTCCCCGGTGGCGTGCAGCTCGGCGGCGTAGAACGGGTTGCCCTCGGACCGCAGGTGCACGCGCTCGACGACCTCGGCGGCCACCGGCGCGGACGGCGTCCCCGACAGGGCGGCCAGGTACGCGCCGGTCTCGTCGCGCCCGAACGGCCGCACCTGGACGCCCGTCACGTTCGGCAGCCGCCGCAGCTCCGCCACCAGCGGGCGCAGCGGGTGCCGCCGGTGCAGGTCGTCCGACCGGTACGTCCCGACGAGGCAGATCCGCTCGCGCTCGAGCACCCGGCACAGGAACGTCAGCAGGTCGCGGGTGGAGCGGTCGGCCCAGTGCAGGTCTTCCAGGACGAGCAGGACGGGCCGGTCGGCGCCCAGTTCGCCGAGCAGTCCCAGCACGGCGCCGAACAGCCGCTGCCGGCCGAGGTCGGGCGCGAGCGGGTCGCCCTCGCCGGGGCCGCCGTCGCCGTCGGGCAGCAGCCGGCCCAGCACCGGGCGGGCGGCCAGCGCGTCCCGGACGGCCGCGGCCTCCGGGCCATCGCCGCGCGAGGCCGTCCACAGGGCGTCCGCGAGCGGCAGGTACGGGACGCTCTCGCCCAGTTCGGCGCACTGCCCGACCAGGACGGCGCAGTCCCGCTCGCGGGCCGCGCGGCGCAGCGTCGAGACCAGGTGCGTCTTGCCGATCCCGGCGTCGCCGCCGACGAGGACGGCGCGGGCGCGGCCCGCCGCGGCGCCGTCGAGCGCGCCGGTCAGCTCGGCGAGCTCCGCCGCCCTGCCGATCAGCACCGAACGTCCTTCTGTTCCATCGCGTCCAGTATTCCACCGGGCGGGCGGTGGTCCGGGCGCATGCGCCGGGCCCCGGACCGGCGCGGGGTCCGGGGCCCGGACGGGCGGTGCGGCGGGCGGTCAGCGGGCGAGGGCGGGCTCGCGCTCCGCCGCCGCCGCGGGCTCCTCGAGCCGGTCGGCCTCCTCGTCGCGGGGCGCCGGGACCTCCGGCACGGGCAGCACCTTGTGGTAGGCGCGCAGCGTCTCGGCGGCGATCCGCTCCCAGGAGTAGCGGGAGCGGGCGCGGTCGGCCGCGGCGATCGAGTAGCCGTGCCGGGTGGTCTCCTCCGACAGCAGGTGCCGGACGGCGCGGCCGATCTGCACCGGGCGGCCCGCCGGGACGTGCAGCCCGGTGATCTTGTCGAGCACCTCGTCGGCGTTGCCGCCGGCGGTGGTCGCCACCACCGGGACGCCGCAGGCCATGGCCTCCAGCGGCACGGCGGGCGACGGCTGGACCGGCTCCAGGCACAGCGCCAGCCGGGCGGTGCGCAGCAGCCGCGGCAGCGACTTGCGGGGCAGCCGGCCCAGGAAGATCACCCGGTCGGCGACGTGCAGTTCCTTGGCCATGAGCTTGAGCCGGTGCACGACCGGGTCGTTCTCCAGCTCCTCGCGGGCGGGGCCGCCGGCGACGGCCAGTTCGGCGTCCGGGACGTGCACGAGGGCGCGCAGCGCGGTCGGGACGTCCCCGGCCTCGAGGTCGTCGCAGACCATCACCAGCCGGGGGCGGTCGCCGTGCGGCATCGCCGGGCCGGTCTGCGCGAACTGCTCGCCGTCCACCGCGTAGGGGACGACCGTGACGGCGGGGCGCGGGACGCCCATCCGCACGATCGCGTTCGCCTCCTCGGCGTGCCCGGCGAGCACGACGGCGGCGTCCCGGCCGATGGCCTTCTCCAGCCGGTCGCGGTGCGGGTGCACCGCGCGGCCGGTGCGGCGCTCGGCGGCGGCGACGCCGTGGTAGCTGTGCGCGAAGGGGATGTCCAGCTCGCGGGCGACGGCGCAGGCGGCGAGGCCGCCGATCCAGCCGTGCGCGTGGACGATGTCGGGACGGCCGGCGCCGGACCAGCGGCGCCGGAGCCCGTCGGCGAAGTCGCGCAGGTACGCGAGCGTCTCGTCCTCGGTCAGCGGCCGGGCCGGGCCGGCGTCGAGGTGGACCAGGGCGGCGCCCGGGCCGAGCCGGACGCGGTTCTTCGCGTCCTTGTCCTGCCGGCGGGCGTAGACGGTCACGTGGTTCGGCTCTCCGTCGCCGTGCAGGGGGCGGACCAGAGAGCGGGCGAGATCCCGGACGTGGACGGACTGCAGGTGTTCGCCGTCGAGGTCGGAGGCGGACACGAGCGCGATGTTCAGCGGGCGGTGCATAACGGGACCCTCCGGGACAACACAGGGGAAGCCTGGAGGTATCTGCGTCGTAGACACCTGCTCGTAGAGATCCTTACCCCTGGCGGCGTCTCCGTCAAACCTCACGAATCGGATGGCTCCACCGGATCGCCTCCGATCAGCGCGGATACCGGCAGAATTACTCGCCCGCGTCCGCCCGTCCGACGCCCCCGGCCTCTTCGGCGCCGCCGGTGTCCGCGGTGTTCCCGGCGTCCTCGATGCGCCCGGCGCCCGCGGGGACCACGGGAAGGTTGATCGTCGAGGGCCGGCCGGGTGTGTGGAAGATCTCCTGGTCGGCGGTGAGCATCTCGGTCGCGGTGCCGATCGGCGCGCCGGTGCCCGGGTTGCGCGCGACCCGCGGGTAGGCGCCGCTGGCCACCTGCACGCGGACGCGGTGCCCGGCGCGGAACCGGTGCCCCGCGGGCCACAGCTCGATCGCGACCGCCCGCACCCCGTCCGCGTCCGCGTCGGGCGCGCCGGGGACGAGCCGCCGCATGCCCTCGCACAGGTTCAGCGACTCGCCCTCCGGCGTGACGTCGCAGAGCCGCACCACGAAGTCGGTGTGCTCCCGGTTCGACCTGATGTGCAGGTCGGCGGTGACCGGGCCGATGATCTCGAGGTCCTCGTCGAGTTCCGCGGACGTGAACGTCAGCACGTCCCGCCGCCGCTCCAGCCGCCGCTGGTCGGTGGACGGGTGCGTCTCGCCGAGCAGCGTGGGCCCGCCGAGGAACGGCGTCGGGTGCTCCGGGTCGTACCGGTACCGGTCGGGCTCGGACTCGGGCGGCTCCGCGGGCGCCAGGCCGCCCTCCGGCCGCAGGTGCCAGCGCTCCTCCCGCATCCCCGGGACGGGCCAGTGCGGGAACTCGCGCCACTCGCCGGCGCCCGTCACGTACAGCCGCACCGGGTTCGGGCGCAGGCCGGACGGGTCGTCCAGCAGGTGGGCGCGGAACCACGCCACCGACTCGCCGACCGAACCGCGCATCATCCGCTGGTCGGCGTGGAACCAGGGGCCGATCGTCAGGTAGGGCTCCTGCCCGGCGGCCCGCAGCGCCGCGTAGTCCTTCAGCTGCCAGGGCAGGAAGATGTCGTACCAGCCGCCGGTCATGTTCACCGGCGCGGTGACCCGCGACACCGTCGGGCTGAAGTCGCGCTTGTCCCAGAACGGGGTGTCGGGGCCGTTGACCAGGAGGTCCTGGAAGAAGCGCTGCTGCTCGCCGGTGGCGATCCGGTCCAGCTCGGCGAGCGGACGGCCCGACAGCGCGGCCCGGCGGGCGCGGCGCGGCGACAGGAAGCCGGTCGTGATGCCCGACAGGGAGTTCTTCATCCGGGCGGTCATGTCCACCCAGATCAGCGCCGACTCGAGCGCGAACGTCCCGCCCACGTTGACGGCGTCCCGGAACGTCGACGCCGTGACCTGCATCGACAGCGCCTTCAGCTCCGGGCCGGCCTCGGCCGCCACCGCCCACTGCACGTAGCCGAGGTAGCTCGGTCCGTGCATCGCGAACGTCCCGCCGAACCAGGGCTGCGACGTCAGCCACGCGATCGTGGCGAGGCCGTCCTCCCGCTCGTCCAGCGCCTCGAACACGCCGCCGGACCCGAACCCGCCGCGGACGCTCTGCACCACCGCCTGGAACCCGTGCGACGCGAACGCCTGCCCGCACATCAGCCCGAACGGCCCGCGCCGCCCGTACGGGGAGCGGACGAGCACCGTCGGGGCGTCGCGCACGTCCCCGTCCTCGAGGACGGGCGCGTACCGGTCGGCGAGCAACGTCACACCGTCGCCGGCGGGGACTTCCAGGTCCCGCTCGACGGTCACCTTGTGGGGGCCGTTCCGCAGTCCCAGCGCCGTGACCCCCAGCCGGCGCATCATGCCCACGCCTACCACGCGATCGATCGTAAACGACACCGTTCACTGGCCGGCGGGCGCCCATTCGCCGCGATCGGGTCTCGAGCGGGCCGCGGGTTAACTACGATCGAGGCGATCCGCGTAAAGCGTACTTTGCACGCACATCACGCAAACCTCACCTGACCGGCAAAGGCCGCACGGCCGTGCCCGGAAGGAGACTGCACCCCTCATGAGTGATAGCTGGGAACGGCCGATCGCCGCCGCGATCACCCTCGCGGTGGCCGTCGTGGTGGCCGTCGGGCTGCGGCTGCTGACCGCCCGGCTGGGCAAGCGGGCCGGTGACACGCGCTGGACCTGGGACGACCTGGTCGCCAAGCTCGTGCACGACCTGGCGCTCCCGCTCACGCTCATCGCCGGGATCTGGATCGCGCTGAAGATCTGGGACGCGCCGCGCGGCACCCTCGACGTCCTCGCCCGGCTGCTGACCGCCATCGCGATCTTCTTCGTGTCGGTGGCGGCGGCGCGGCTGATCGCCGGAAGCCTCTCCTCCTACGCGATGGCCCGGCAGGGCGTCGCGGCGAACGTGACGATCTTCGCCAACATCGCCAAGGTGATCGTGATCGGCATCGGCATGCTGATCATGCTGCAGAGCCTCGGCGTCTCGATAGGACCGCTGCTCGGCGCCCTCGGCGTCGGCGGTCTCGCCGTCGCCCTGGCCCTCCAGGACACCCTCGCCAACCTCTTCGCGGGCGTGCACATCCTGGCCGCCAAGACGATCGAGCCCGGCCACTACATCCGGCTCGACACCGGCCAGGAGGGCTACGTCGTCGACATCAACTGGCGGAACACCACGATCCGGACCCTGTCCGACAACATCGAGGTGATCCCCAACCAGCGGTTCTCCGACACGATCCTCACCAACTACAGCCGTCCCGGCGAGGAGATGTCGGTCCTCGTCTACGCCAAGCTGCCCTACGAGATCGACCTCGACAAGGCCGAGAGCCTGCTCGAGGAGGTCGGGCACGAGGTGATGAAGGAAGTGCAGGGCGGCGTCGAGGGCGCGGGCATCTTCGTGCGCTTCGACGACTTCAACGACTCGTCCGTCGGCTTCCACGTCATCGTGCGCTCCACCGAGTTCGAGGACCAGTTCCGCATCAAGCACGAGTACCTCAAGCGGCTCCACCGGGAGCTGCGCCAGCGCGGCTACGCGCCGCCGTACTGGCACCACCGCGTCAGCCTCCAGGAGGCGAACGGCAACGGCAGCGGCAACGGGAACGGGAACGGCGCCGCGAAGGGCGAACCGCCCCTCTGACCGGCCCCGCGAGCCCCGCGCGCCCGGCCCGTCCGGGCGCGCGGGGCTTTCGCTTTCCCGCCCTACTCGACGAACCGGACGTGCGGGTACCGGGGCGACGGCCGGTCCAGGACCGGGCGCGTCCGACCCTGCAGCGACCGGTCGAAGAACGCGGTCACGTACGCCCGCAGGGACGCCGTCATCCGCTCCGGATCGACCGTCCCGATGAGCTGCTCCCGCGCCTCCGCGGGGATGTCGCCGCGCACGTCCACCTGCGGCAGGATCGACTGCACCGCGGTGAACGAGTAGTGGCCCGCCGCCGGGACGTTCAGGTCCCGCTTCCAGCCGGTCGAGTTCCGCCAGAACGCCCCCCACGACGGGTTCGTCAGGTGCGTCTGCGGCTTCCCGGCGATCGACCCGCCCATCAGCAGGAACGGGCGGTCGAGCCCCTCGGCCGCGACGGGCATGAGCGTCCCGTCCTCGTACTGCAGGGTCCCGTCCAGGTCGATCCCGGCGTCCACCCGCCGGTCCGTCCGCATCGCCTCGGCCGCCTGGATGCCGCCCGCCGAGTGCCCGACCATGCCGATGTCCGACAGGTCCAGCGTCCGCGCGAGCCCGGCCGGGAGCGCCCGCCCGCCGGCGTCCGGGTTGCCGCCCCGCCGCAGCTCGGCGAGGGCGTCCAGGACCAGCCGGGTGTCCCGCGCCCGCGCGTCCATCGCCGTCTTGAGCCGGTCGGGGGTGCGCTCGGGCAGCCGCCCGGCGTCCACCCGCCCGCCGGGGAACTCCACCGGCGCCTCGCCGCTGTGGTCCATCGTGACCACGACGTACCCGCGGCTGACGAGCTCCTCGGCGAGCGGCGTGCCGAGTGTGCGCGGCACCCCGAACCCGGGGGAGTACAGCACGACGGGCCGTGCCCGGCGCGCGTCGGCCGGGGCGGATTCCGCCGCGTGCGTCCGGGCGCCCGCCCAGTCGACGGTCCCGGCCTTGAAGACGCCCAGCGCGTCGACGCCCGTGAACAGCCGCGCGACGCCCGGACGCAGGAACGGCGCGACCGGACGGTCCCCGTGCGCGCCCTTCGCCGCCGGGTACCAGACGCTGATCATCAGTTCGCGGTCGCGGTCGGGCGTCCACGGGTCGGGACGCCCCGCGTCGACCAGGTGCAGCTCGGTCGTCCCGACGGCCCGCGGCCCGGTCGGCGGCGGCAGCGTGAACGTCGCGGGCGCGGCGGTCTCCGCCGCGCCCGCCTTCTCCGCGGCGACGGGACCCGCGGCCGAGAGGCCGCACCCGGCGAGGACGAAGGGGATCAGGGCCGCCGCGACGAGCGGACGGCCGGACATACGTGTTCGCATGCCCTCCACGCTCGCGTCCGGCGCCCGTCGGCCGCCATGAACGAACGGCCCGCGTGCCCCCTTCCGTTGGTCAGGAACCGGACGGCGGGGCCTGCTCGAACCAGGCGAGGAACTCGGTGTGGCCGAACATCTGCGCGGTGTCGACGGCGGACGGCGTCCCCGCGCGGGGGTCGGCGCCCGCGTCCAGCAGCGCGCGCACCACGTCCGGCTCCTTCTTGAACACCGCGCCGGCGAGGGGACGCTGCCCCCGGTCGTTCGGCCGCTCGGGGTCGGCGCCGCGCGCGGCCAGCGCGCGCACCGCGTCGGCGTGCCCGTGGTAGGCGGCCAGCATCAGCAGCGTGTCGCCCTTGTCGTTCGCCAGGTTCGCGGGCACCCCCGCGTCGATGTAGGCGACGAGCCGCTCGGTGTCGCCCGTGCGCGCCGCCTCGAACAGACGGGACGCGAACTCCTCCAGTTCGGGATCGGCCTCGCTCATGTCCGTGACCCCACTTCCCGCGACGAGCAGCCCGCCGAGGCTGCCCTCCCCGTAGCTGAGCCGCTTCTCCAGGGCGACGAGCGCCCCGTCCTCGGCGTGCGTGCCGAATCTGACGTCGTCGGCCAGCGACCGCATGATCATGAGGCCGCGGCCGTGCTCGGCGCCCGGGTCCGGCTCCGGCACCCGCTCGGCGTCGAACCCCCGGCCCGCGTCGATGACCTTGATCAGGCACCGCCGGTCCTGGATGGTGGCCCGCACGGTGTAGTCGGCGCCGTTCTCGGCGTGCTCGATCACGTTCGTGCACGCCTCGCTCAGCATCATCTCGATGTCCCCGCAGATCTGCTGCTCGACGCCGAGCGTCTGCAGCGCCGCGTCCAGGATCCTCCGGGTCGCCGGGACGCTCGCCGCGTCCCTCGGCAGCAGGAGGTCCAGGCTGATCTCCACGTCGTCTCCGTGCTCGTCCGTCTCGGCCCTCCACGAAAAGGTGCCCGAGCGGGCGGGATCAAACATCCTTTCGGTCGGGCCAGGCGCCGCGCCGCACGGTGTCCAGGACGAGCGCCGCGATGTTCCAGGCGTCGTCCGCCCCGCTGTGGTGGCGGCCCTCCAGCGGCAGGCCGGCGTGCCGCAGCGCGCCCGCCATGCCCATCCGGCGCAGCCCGTGCGACGCCGCGTACACGGCCTTCGCGTTGACGTGCCGCCGCCCGAACGGGTACCGGACGCCCCCGTCGCCCCCGCCGCACTGCCGCTCGAACTGCTTGCGGTCGTAGTCGCCCCAGCTCGCCCACGTCCGCGTGTGCGACCGGTGCTCCCGCTCCAGCAGCGCGCACGCCTCCCGGAACGGGACGCCCCCGTTCACCTCGTCCTGCGTGAGCCCGGTCAGCTCGGTGCAGAACGCGCTGACCTCCGACCGTTCCGGACGCACCAGGACGCGGTGCCGCGCGACCCGCTCGCGCTCCTCGAGGTCGACGACGCAGAGCCCGATCTCGATGATCTCGTTCGCCTGCCCCGGCGGGACGGGCCCGTCCCAGCACGTCGCCTCGAGATCGACGACGTTGAGGAAGCGGCCGGTCTTCTCGTCCATGGCGGCGGACGATACCGGGGCCGCCGCCGGTTCACGAAGGGTTTTCCGCCGCCCGGCCGTCCCCGGGCGGCGGGGCGTAGGAGCCGGCGTACTCCTGTCCCGACAGGTCGCGGATCGCCGCCATGATCTCGTCGGTGACCTCGCGGGCGGCGCGGCCGCGCGGCGTCCCCGCGTCCCGGCCGGCGAACCGCAGCGGCGCGCCGAACCGCAGCGCGATCCGGCCCGGGCGCGGGACGGCCCGGCCGCGCGGCTGCACCCGGTCCGTGCCCTCGATCGCGACCGGGACGACCGGCGCGCCCGTCCGCAGCGCGAGCCGCGCCACGCCCGTCCGGCCCCGGTAGAGCCGGCCGTCGGGGGAGCGGGTGCCCTCCGGGTGGATCGCGAACACCCCGCCGCGCTCCAGCACGCGCGCCGACGCGTCGAGGGCGGCCAGGGCGGCGCGGCCGCCGGAACGGTCCACCGCGATCGCGCCGAGGCCGCGGAAGAACGCGGCCGTCGCGCGGCCGCGCGGGCCCGCCGCGGTGAAGTACTCCTGCTTGCCGAGGAAGTGGACCCGCCGCGGCACCATCAGCGGCAGGACGAACGAGTCGAGGACCGCGAGGTGGTTCGCCGCCAGGATCACCGGCCCCCGCCGGGGGACGTGCCCGAGCCCCCGCACCCGCGGCAGGAACGCGACCCGCATCGCGGGGCCGAGCAGGAGGTGCTTCGTGACGGGATAGATCAGGCGTTCGGGGTCCATGCCGGAGGAATCTATGGGCGCCGCCCGCCCGCGCGCGGTGGGGCCCCGATACAAGACGGCACCGCCGGATCTTGTCGGAACCCCTCATTGCGCGGCCCCGGCCGGCAGCCGGGGCCGGGGCGGGTCAGCCGCTGCTCGCGGCGGCGTACTCCGCCTGGAGGACCTTGCGGACGGCGCGCGGCGCGGGACCCGACCGGGCGGTCAGCTCCTCGATCCGGCGCTTGTGCCGCCGCCGGTCGCGGGCGGGCAGCACCGACTTCAGCTCGCAGGCCGCCGCCAGCGCGACCGCCGCCGCGTCGTAGCTGTTGACGTGCGCGACCGGCCGGCCGCGCAGCGCCGAGGACGCCCCGCCCCACAGCGCCTTCACGACCCGCGGGTCCTTCACGGTGACGTCCTCGACGGCGAACACGCCGAGCACCCGCCGCCGCCGCACCCGGACCAGCCCGTCCGCCACGAGCTCGTCGCGCACCGGCGCGACGAGCGCCTTGGCGTCCTTGCGGACCCAGTGCTGCCAGGAGCGGGGCCGGGGCGCCTCGGCGATCTGCGCCACGAGCCCGTAGGGGTCGGTGCCGGGGGTGCCCGGCCGCGGCCGGGCCTTCTCGTCCTCGCCGAGCCGCCCGTCCAGGTACAGCTCGGTCAGCGCGGCGGCCCGCAGCAGGTAGCCCAGGTGGCGGCCGCTCTTGGTCATCTTCTTCTTGCGCAGGTCGTAGGCCAGCAGGAACATCCGCGCCGGCAGCGACTCGGGAATCCGCACCACCATGGTCAGTCCTCGCTCCCGCCGGGCGGCGGGTCCTTCGGGGGTTCCGTGTCCGTCTCTCGTCGGGTCGTGTCCGTGTCGCCGGCATCCTCCTGGGCGTCCGGACCGTCCGGGCCGTCCGCGGCGCCGGTCTTGCGGGGACGGCCCCGCTTGCGCATCCGGCCCACCGAGCCGGGCAGCCGCCCCGCGTCGGCGAGGGCCCTGCGCAGCAGGAACTCGATCTGCGCGTTCGTGCTGCGCAGCTCGTCCCCGGCCCACCGGGCCAGCGCGTCGTGGACGGCCGGATCGAGCCGCAGGAGGATCTTCTTGCGCTCGGAGGTCAAGGCCGATCATCGCCCGCCGTCGGTTCGCTCACTGGTACAGGCTGCCGGTGTTCAGGACGGGCTGGGCGTCGCGGTCGCCGCACAGGACCACCAGCAGGTTGCTGACCATGGTGGCCTTGCGCTCCTCGTCGAGCTCGACGACGTCGTCCTCGACCAGGCGGTCCAGTGCGAGCTGCACCATGCCGACGGCGCCCTCCACGATCCGCTGCCGGGCCGCGACGACCGCGCCCGCCTGCTGGCGGCGCAGCATCGCCTGCGCGATCTCCGGCGCGTACGCCAGCCCGGTGATCCGCGACTCGATGATGTCGACGCCCGCGGACGCGACCCGCTGCGTCACCTCGGCCGACAGCTGCGCGGTGATCTCGTCGGCGTTGTCGCGCAGCGAGGTCTGCTCGTGGCTGTCGTAGGGGTAGCTGCCGGCGATGTGCCGGACGGCCGCCTCGGTCTGGAACGCGACGAACTCGACGAAGTCGTCCACCTCGAACACCGCGCGGGCGGTGTCGCGGACCTGCCAGACGACGACCGCGGAGATCTCGATCGGGTTCCCGTCCAGGTCGTTGACCTTGGCGAGCCCCGTCTCGTGGTTGCGGATCCGGGTGGAGATCTTCTGCCGCTCGCTGATCGGGTTGACCCACCGCAGGCCGTCCGTCCGGACGGTCCCGGCGTAGCGGCCGAGCACCTGCAGCACCCGCGCCTCGCCCGGCGCGACCGCGGTCAGCCCGACCGCCGCGACCAGCCCGGCGATGACGAGCACCGAGCCGGTCGCGATGCCGGCGGTGAGGGCGGCGGCGCCGCCGGCGAGCACGCCGAGCACCACGGCCAGCGCGCCCGCCAGGATCAGCACCACCGCCAGCGCCAGCATCCCCCAGCCGTTCATGTCGCTCGCCGGGCGTTCCGAGATCTTCGGAGCCGGCATCTCGACCTTCGCCGTGGTGTCCATGGGGCCTCCCTCTGTCCTGTTATCGCCAATCTAGCAAAGTGATATCACTTTTCCAAACGGGCGCGGACGGAGGGAACGCGGACGTCACCGCGCGGCGACGGGCTCCGGGTCCGGCAGCTCCTCGATCACCTTCGGCACGCGGCGCAGCGTGACCAGGGAGAGCACCGCCACCGCGGCCGCCAGCACCGCCGCGCACAGCAGGGCGGTGTGCATGCCGGAGACGAACGCCTCCCGCGCCGTCGCGAGGACCTCCGCGCCCGCCCGCCCGGGCAGGGCCGCGGCCGCCTCCACCGCGCCGGCGAGCGAGTCGCGCGCCGCTGCGGCCGCGGGCGCCGGCGTCCCGGCCGGCAACTCCAGGTCGTTCCGGTACACCGCCGTCAGGACGCTGCCGAGCACCGCCATCCCCAGCGCCCCGCCCAGCTCGATCGCCGTCTCCGAGATCGCCGACGCGGCGCCCGACCGCTCCTTCGGCACCGACGCCAGCACCGTGTCGCCGGTGACCGTCATCGCCATCCCCATGCCGAGCCCCGCCAGCAGCATCGCCGGGAGCATCAGCGGGTAGCCGGTGTCCAGCCCGATCGTCAGGAACAGCGCGTACCCGCCCGCCGAGACGACCAGGCCGAGCGCCACCACCCGGGCGCGGCCGAGCAGCGTGATCAGCGGCGGGGCCAGCGCGGCGCCGCCGAGCATCGCGCCCGCCGCGCCCGGCAGCCCCGCCAGGCCCGCCTTGAGCGGGGCCCAGCCCAGCGCGAGCTGGAAGAACATCGAGAAGATCAGCGACTGCGCGACCAGCGCGAACATCGCGAACATGTTGGTGACGACGGCCCCGGAGAACGCCGCCCGGCGGAACAGCCGGACGTCGATGAGCGGCTCGGCGGCCCGCGTCTGCCGGACCGCGAACGCCGCCAGCGCGAGCGCCCCGACCAGCGCCGCCGCCCACACCCGCGGCTCGTCCGCGCCGTGCGCCGCCGCCTCCTTCACCGCGTACACGACGCCGAGGACCCCGGCGACCGACAGCGGCACCCCGGGCAGGTCCGGCCACCCGGTGAGCCGGTTGCGCGACTCGGGCAGGACGAGCGCGCCCGCGACCAGCGCGACGATCATGATCGGCACGTTGATGAGGAACACCGAGCCCCACCAGAACCGCTCCAGCAGCGCGCCGCCGAGCACCGGGCCGAGCCCGACCGCGAACGCGCCGAGACCGAAGAAGCCCCCGACCGCCGCCGTCCGCTCCTTCGGATCGGTGAACACCCGCCGGATCAGCGACAGCGCGGACGGCATCAGCGTCGCCCCCGCGACGCCCAGCAGCGCCCGCGCCGCGATCAGCGCCTCGGCGGACGGCGCGTACGCCGTCACCGCCGACGCGGCGGCGAACACCGTCGTCCCGATCAGCAGCAGCCGGCGGTGCCCGATGCGGTCGCCGACCGCGCCCATGGTGATGAGGAGCCCCGCGAGCGCGAACCCGTAGGCGTCCGCGATCCACAGGATCTGCGTCGCCGACGGACCGAGGTCGGCCGACAGGTGCGGGATGGCCTGGTTGAGGGCGGTCAGGTCGAGGGCGGGCACCAGCGCCACCAGCGCCCCGACCGCGAATGTGGCCCGCTTGCGGGCCGGACTGTACGACATGCGGACGAGCGTCGCCGGGCGCGCTGACCGTCCGCGCACCGTCCGCGCACCGCCGCCCCGCCGGGCGGTCAGCGGCGCGGCAGCGCCGCCAGGGCGTCCGCGTGCGACAGGGCGGCGCCGCTCGCGTACCGCTCCTCGAACCGCGCGTCGCCGAGCAGCGCCCGGGCGGACGCCTCGACGCGCTCGGCGTCGTGGTCGCCCGGGATCTGCACGCCCCGCAGCGCCCGCGCCACGCCGAGCAGCACCGCCGCGCGCTCCCCGTCGCCGCCCGCCAGCGCGAGACCGGCCAGCCCCACCGCCACGCTCGCCCGGTAGCCGAAGATCGGATGGTCGTGGGCCATGGCCAGGGCCTCGCCGAACAGCGCGCGGGCCCGCCGCACGTCGCCGTCGTCCAGCGCCACCCAGCCGAGCCCCACCAGCGTGGCGCCCCGGACGGCGGCGACGACGAACCGGTCCGACGCGTAGCCCGTCCGCGCCGTCTCGTACAGGCGCCGCGCCTCCGCCCGGTCCCCGCGCAGCCGCGCGATCTCGGCGAGCCCGTGCACCGCGGCGGCCACCTTGTCCGGCGTCCCGGCCCGCCGGGCGAGCTCCGCGGCGCGCTCGAAGTCGGACCGGGCGCCGTCCAGGTCCCCGCCGTGGATGCGCACCTCGCCGCGGCGGCACAGCAGGTCGGCGCCGTCCTCCAGCGCGCCCAGCTCGCCGACCAGCTCCAGCGCCTCGCCGAGCAGCGCCAGCGCCGCGGCCCGGTCGCCGCGCCAGTCGGCGAGCTGCGCGAACGGGTCGAGGCAGTTCGCCATCCCCCACCGGTCGCCGATGGCGCGGAACCGCGCCAGCGCCGCCGCGCACCTTCGCTCCGCCCGCTCCCGGTCGCCGGAGAACTGGTCGAGGAACCCGTCGCTCATGTCCAGCAGCGCCAGCGTCCACGGATCGTCGCCGATCTGCTCGATGAGCACGGACTCCTGCGTCCGCTCCGGCCCCGCCGTCATCGCCCACAGCACGGTCGTCGCCGGGAACGCCAGCAGCCGCCGGACGCCCGCCAGCGTGCGCTCCGCGCGGTCCAGCCACGCGAGGACCGCCGGACCCGTGCCGCCCGCCGACACCACGTTGCACACGCACAGCACGTACTCCTCCTCCAGTCCCGGAGGAGGCTCGCCGCCGATCTTCTCGAGCAGCGCGGCCGCGAGCGGCGCCCCCTCGACGCGGCCCCGCAGCCACCAGTACCAGGACAGCGCCGCGATCAGCCGCAGCGCGCGGGCGGTCTCGCCCGACCCGACGCACCGGCGCAGCGCCGCGTGCAGGTTCGCGTGGTCCGCGGCCAGCCGGTCCAGCCACGCGAGCTGCTCGGCGCCCCGCAGGTGCGGGTCGGCGCGCAGCGCCAGGTCCAGGAAGTACGCGGCGTGCGCCCGCCGGAACCGCTCGTCCTCGCCGGCGTCCGCGAGCCGCTCCGCGCAGAACGCCCGGACGGTGTCGAGCATCCGGTAGCGGTCGCCGCCCCCGTGCGGTTCCAGCTGCACCAGCGACTTGTCCACCAGCTCCGCCAGCACCTCGTCGGCGTACTCGAACCCGCAGACCTCCGAGACGGCCTCCACCGTGAACCCGCCGGTGAAGACGGTCAGGCGGCGCGCGAGCGTCTGCTCGTCCGCGCCGAGCAGGTCCCAGCTCCACCCGACGACCGCGCGCAGCGTCTGGTGGCGCGGCGCGGCCGTCCGGTCGCCGCGCGACAGCAGCCGGAACCGGTCGCCCAGCCGCGCCGCGACCTCGCCGACCGGCAGCGACCGCAGCCGCGCCGCCGCCAGCTCGATCGCCAGCGGCAGCCCGTCCAGCGCCGTGCAGATCCGCAGGACGTCCGCCGCGTTCGCCGCGTCGACCGCGAAGCCGGGCCGGACGGCCGCCGCCCGGTCGGCGAACAGCCGCACCGCCGGGTACCCGGTGAGCTCCCCGGCCGGCGTCCCGGGAGGCGGCAGCGCCAGCGGCGGCAGCGGCCACACCGCCTCCCCGGTGACGCCGAGGACCTCCCGGGACGTGGCCAGCACCCGCAGCGCCGGGCACGCGCCGAGCAGCCGCCGCGCCAGCCCCGCCGCCTCCGCGACGACGTGCTCGCAGTTGTCGAGGACGAGCAGCATGCGGCGTCCCGCCAGCGCCGCGGCCAGCCGGTCCGCCGGATCGGCGGGCCGCTCGCCCGGCGCCTGCCGCACCGCGCTCTCCCGCAGCCCCAGCGCGGCGAGCAGCGCCCGGCCCGCGTCGCCCCGGCCGACCGGCGCCAGGTCGACGAAGCAGACCTCGCCATCCTCGCGGGCCGCCGCCTCCACCGCCAGCCGCGTCTTGCCCGCCCCGCCCGGTCCGAGCAGCGTCACGAGGCGCCCGGCGGCGAGCATCCCGCCGACGTGCCGGACCGCGTCCTCCCGGCCGACGAAGCTGGTGAGCTGCGCGGGCGGCGAGACCGCGCGCGGGGCGTCCGCCGGGGCGCGGTCCGGTCCGCCGCGCAGGACGTCCAGGTGCGCCGCGGCCAGCTCGCGGGACGGGTCGGCGCCCAGCTCGTCCGCCAGCAGCCGGCGGCCCTCCTCGAACACCGCGAGCGCCTCGGCCCGCCGCCCGGCGGCGTGCAGCGCCCGCATCAGCAGCGCGCGCGCCCGCTCGCGCAGCGGGCGCTCGTCCACCAGCGCCCGCAGCTCCGCGAGCACCGCGCCCGGCTCGGCGCCGGACGCGAGCACCGCCGCGCCGCGCTCCTCGACGGCCGCCGCGCGCTCGTCCTCCAGCCGCACCGCGCGGGCGGCGGCGAACGGCGCGTCCACCCCGGCCAGCGCGGGCCCGCGCCACAGGTCGAGCGCCTCCCGCAGCAGCCCCGCCGCCCGCGCGTGCTCGCCGCGCCCCGCCGCCGCGCGCCCCTCCCGCGCCAGCCGCGCGAACCGGTGGGCGTCCACGGCGCCGGGCTCGACCGCCAGCCGGTACCCGGCCGGCCCGCCCTCGACGAGCGCGGCGTCGCCGAGGCCGCGGCGCAACCGCGACACCTGCGACTGCAGCGCGTTGGCGGCGCCGCGCGGCGGGTCCGCCCCGTACAGGCCGTCGATGAGCCGCTCGGCGGGCACCACGCGCCCGGCGTCCAGCGCGAGCATCGCCAGCAGCGCCCGCACCCGCGGCCCCCCGACCGCCACGGCCCCACCCGCACCGGTCCCGCCCGCGGCGGGCTCGTTCGGGGGGGCTCCGGCGGGGGCGCGTTGCGCCGTGTCCCGCCGGACCTCGACCTCCCCGAGCACCCCGAACCGCATGCGCCCGATTCTTCCGCATCCCGGACGCACGCCGCACAAGCGGGCGAACCGGCGGGGCAGAATAGCCGTTCGCATTGCACCGGGGGCGCGATTGCGCATTTCTCCGCCCGCGTTTCCCGTGGAACGCTCCGACGCGCCCCGCCGGGGCATCCGGGCGACGACCAAGACGTCACCCGGACATTTCTGGCAAGCCTGAGCGTCACCGATGGTTCGCCCGGGATCGCCTTGACGCGGCGCGGTGCGTCACGCTTTGCTTGCGAAGTCCAAAATCCCCCCAGCGTGAATCTCGAGGCCGAATGTCGCACGCGACACCGGACGGGAACACGGCCATTTTCCGGGCCGCGCATTCGTCCCGTCCGCATTGCGGTTATCGGACGCCCGAATGGAGTCCGCCCGTCCCGCCGGAGTGACCCCCCTCCGCCCGGCGGGACGCGCCGCGCGCCGCGTCACCTCGTCCGTCACGAAAGCCGATGATGAACACAACCCCGCTCCCGTCCGCTCCGGGGCCCGCGGCGCTGCTGCCCGCCGCCGGCGCGGCCGTGCTCGCCGTCGCGGCGCCCCTGCTGCCCGGGGGCGGCACGGGACCGCTGCACCGGGGGCTGGCCGTCCTGCTCGCCGTCGCCGCCCTCGCCGCCGCGGCCGCCGCGTGGCGGCTGCACGCCCGCTGCCGCGCCGCGTGCGCGGCGGCCGCCCGGGACGCCGCCGCGCACGCCGCCGAACTGCGCGGCCGCGACGACGAGCTGCGGCGCCGCGACCGGGCCGAGACCGACCGGGAACGGGCCCGGCACGCCCAGGTCGCGGGCGTCGCCGCGCAGCGCGACGCCCTCGCCGCGATGGCCGACCATCTGCTGACCGCGCAGCTGCCCGCCGCGCTGCGCGGCGAGCCCGTCCCGCCGCCGCTCGCCGGCGACCCCGGCGCCGGCTCCGGCGGCGCCGCGCTCGCCGCCGCCCGGGACGCCGCCCTCGAAGCCGTCGCCGAACTGCGCGCCGAGGCCCGCGGCCGGCTCGAGTCCCAGCAGCTCGCGACCGTCGCGCTCGCCCGGCGCGTCCAGTCCGCCATGCACCGCGTCCAGGCCGAGGCCGCCGTCACCGCCGAACGGCACAGCGACCACGCCGACGTGTACCTCGCCTGCCAGGCCATCGACCACCTCGCCGCGCAGTCCGCCCGCCTCGCGCAGGGCCTCGCCGTCGCCGCCGGGACGTGGGAGGGCCAGCAGTGGGACACCCCGATGCGGCTCGCCGAGGTCGTGCAGTCCGCCGCCGCCCGCATCGAGGACTTCCAGCGCGTCCGCATCGAGGGCGACCCCGACCTCGCGGTCGGGCCCGTCGTGCTCGAGGCCGTCATCCACGTCCTCGCCGAACTGCTCGCCAACGCCACCGAGTCGTCGCCGACCGCCGCGCCCGTCACCGTCCGCGTCACCGCCGCCGCGCAGGGCGCCGTGTTCCGCGTCGACGACCACGGCGCCGGCCTCGAGGAGCCCCGCCTCACCCTCGCCCGCGAACTGCTGGACGGCTCCCGCGAGGTCACCCTCGCCGAGATGGGCGAGGTGCCGCGCCTCGGCTTCGCCGTCATCGCCCGCTACGTGCGGCGGCACGGCTTCAAGGTCAGCCTCGGGGAGTCGCCCTACGGCGGCTTGCAGGCCGTCGTCCTCGTCCCCGACGCCATGGTCGCCGACGCGCCCGCGCCGGGCCGCGCCGGGGCGCCCGCGCCGCCGGACGCCCCGGCGCCGCGGCCCGAGCCGCCCGCCGCGCCGGACCCGGCGGGGGACGGCGGCCCCGCCGGCCCCGGCGATGTCCTCCCGCAG
>NZ_QHJN01000425.1:0-252 GCF_003947565.1 Actinomadura sp. WAC 06369
GGATGTCCGCGGTGCTCACTGGGCTCCTCGTTTTCCGGCCAGGTGGACCACAAGAGCCTACCTAGTTCCTGTAAGGTGTACCTACGTCGGGAGGCCCCAGCCTTCGATTCACATGGCCCCGGTAGCCCAATTGGCAGCAGGCAATGGATTCAAAACCCATACAGTGTCGGTTCGAATCCGACCCGGGGCACTTTGCCTTTATTTCCAAGGTCGCAAGCAAAGTGAGAAAACTTCACTGATCAGAGGGAATGC